>NZ_JBSHKH010000029.1:0-8062 GCF_053643595.1 Streptomyces sp. NPDC055506
ACGGGGCGGTCACCCCAAAACGGGTGACCGCCCCATCGGCGTTTCGCTGGGGCGCCCTAAGGGGCGCGGGGAACTGCGCGACAAGCCACAGCGCTCCCGCTGCCGCCCACGGCGCTGAGCCAGCGCGGCGCCTACGCGCCTACTTGCCCTTGGCGGCTTCCTTGAGCTTCGAGCCCGCGGAGACCTTCACGCTGTAGCCGGCCGGGATCTGGATGGGCTCGCCGGTCTGCGGGTTGCGGGCGGTGCGAGCGGCACGGTGGGTGCGCTCGAAGGTCAGGAAGCCGGGGATCGTGACCTTCTCGTCGCCCTTGGAGACGATGTCGCCGACGACCTCGGCGAACGCGGCCAGCACGGCGTCGGCGTCCTTGCGGGTCACCTCGGCGCGGTCGGCCAGCGCGGCCACCAGCTCACTGCGGTTCATGTTGTTACTCCCGTGTTCATCTTGCCGTTGAGGCGTCAGATCGAAGCCGATGCTGCCAGGGTCCTCCGTGAGTCCCCGGACCGGGTCCGTCGTCAGACCCTCGCGCCCAGAGACGCATCCTGCCCCTACCTGCGGCGGGAAAGCCAATCCGGCACCCGCACGAGTCGTGAGTACACCCTTCAGGAGTCACACGAAACGAGGGCCTGAGCCTGACGGCCACGATAGGGCTCTGCTGCTCACAGAGGTCCTGCGACGCGCCGTTCCCCGGGCCGCCGTGGGGATACTCACAGTCAGAGGGCCGACGCCCCCACCGCCTTGGCGGCCTCCCGCACGGCCCCGGCGACCGCGCCGGCGACCTTGTCGTTGAAGACGCTCGGGATGATGTAGTTCGGGTTCAGCTCGTCCTCGGTCACCACGTCCGCGAGGGCGGTCGCGGCGGCCAGCATCATCTCGGTGTTGACCGTACGGGACTGCGCGTCCAGCAGACCGCGGAAGACACCCGGGAAGACCAGCACGTTGTTGATCTGGTTCGGGAAGTCGGAGCGGCCCGTCGCGACAACGGCCGCGGTCTGGCGGGCGATTGCCGGGTCGACCTCCGGGTCCGGGTTCGCAAGCGCGAACACGATGGCACCGTCGGCCATGGCGGCCACGTCGTCGCCGTCGAGGACGTTCGGGGCCGAGACGCCGATGAAGACGTCCGCGCCGCGCACGGCCTCCTTCAGCGTGCCGGTGAGGCCCTCGGGGTTGGTGTTGTCGGCGATCCAGCGCAGCGCGGAGTCCGGGGCGGCGTCCACCAGGTCCTCGCGGCCGGCGTGCACCACACCGTGGATGTCGGCGACGACGGCGTTCTTGACGCCCGCGGCGAGCAGCAGCTTCAGGATGGCCGTACCGGCCGCGCCCGCGCCGGACATGACGACGCGGATGTTCTCGATCGGCTTGCCCGTGACGCGAAGTGCGTTGGTCAGCGCGGCGAGGACGACGATCGCGGTGCCGTGCTGGTCGTCGTGGAAGACGGGGATGTCGAGGGCCTCGCGCAGCCGGGCCTCGATCTCGAAGCAGCGGGGGGCGGAGATGTCCTCGAGGTTGATGCCGGCGAAGCCCGGGGCGATGGCCTTGACGATCTCGACGATCGCGTCGGTGTCCTGGGTGTCGAGGCAGATCGGCCAGGCGTCGATGCCGGCGAACCGCTTGAAGAGGGCCGCCTTGCCCTCCATGACGGGCAGCGCGGCCTTCGGGCCGATGTTGCCCAGACCCAGCACGGCGGAGCCGTCCGTCACGACCGCAACGGAGTTGCGCTTGATGGTGAGGCGGCGGGCGTCCTCGGGGTTCTCGGCGATCGCCATGCAGACGCGGGCCACGCCCGGCGTGTAGACCATGGACAGGTCGTCACGGTTGCGGATGGGGTGCTTCGACGCCATCTCGATCTTGCCGCCGAGGTGCATGAGGAAGGTCCGGTCCGAGACCTTGCCCAGCGTGACGCCCTCGATGCCGCGGAGTTCCTCGACGATCTCGTCCGCGTGCGCGGTCGACGAGGCCGCGATGGTGACGTCGATACGGAGCTTCTCGTGACCGGACGCGGTGACGTCGAGGCCGGTCACCGAGCCTCCGGAGGACTCCACGGCGGTGGTGAGCTGCGAGACGGCGGTTCCGCTCGCGGGCACCTCCAGCCGGACCGTCATCGAGTAGGAGACGCTGGGCGCCGTTGCCATGGCCGACTTCCTCTGCTTTCACCTGACGCTGAGTTGTGCCGTCCGATAGTCGCACCTACCGCTGGGTAGCTGGTAGCCGCCTCCGATTGCGAACTTTTTGTTCGCGGACAGGCCAGCAAAAAGAGACCCACGTCACTCGGACGTGGGTCTCTGCGCAAGTCCCCTGTGAAAGCTAAGTGGCACCGACCCGCCATGCTCGCCTCGCGGCAAGTGGTCGCTCGTAGCGACGAAGGTTGGGCCCGGGGGCTTGGATCGAGCCGGTGCCACATCCAGGCTAACAAACAGATCCCGTAAGGCCATTCCCGTACCGGGAGTTCGTTTCGCCGACAAGTGGGTATCCGGGCGCGGTCCGCCGGACGGCCCGGATCAGTCCCTCAGCAGGTCCGGAACCCCCGCCGCGTCGGGCTCGTCCCGCTCCGCCGAGACGACCGTGAGCTGCTGGGTGGCACGGGTCAGTGCGACATAGAGCACACGCAGTCCGGCCGGGGACTCGTCGGCGATCTCGGCCGGGGAGACCACGACCGTAGCGTCGTACTCCAGGCCCTTCGCCTCCAGGCTGCCGAGTGCCACGACCCGGTCGCCGAGCCCGGCGAGCCAGCGCCTGGCTTCCGCGCGGCGCTGCATGGCGACGACCACGCCCACCGTGCCGTCGACGCGCTCCAGCAGCCGGGCCGCCTCGTCGCGGACGGTCTGGGCGAGGGTGTCCTCCACGAGCGTGAAGCGGGGCTCGACGCCGGTGGAGCGGACCGCTCTCGGGGACTCGGAGCCGGGCATGGCCAGGGCCAGCACCTTCGAGGCCAGCTCGGCGATCTCCGCCGGGTTGCGGTAGTTCACGGTGAGCTGGAAGCGGCGGCGGGGGCGGGTGCCGAGGGCCTCGTCGCGGGCCTGGGCGGCCTCGTCCGGGTCGGACCAGGAGGACTGGGCCGGGTCGCCGACGACCGTCCAGGTGGCGTGCCGGCCGCGGCGGCCGACCATGCGCCACTGCATCGGGGTGAGGTCCTGCGCCTCGTCGACGATGACGTGCGCGTACTCGGTGCGCTCCTGGGCGAGTCGCTCGGCCCGCTCGCGCTGGGACTCCTCGCGCACCGGCATCAGCTCCTCCAGGCCGGTGAGCTGGTCCAGCGGGTCGAGCTCGCGCTTCTTCCGGGGACGGGCGGGAGCGCCGAGGATGGCCTGGAGCTCGTCGAGCAGGGCGATGTCGTGCACGGAGCGGCCGTCGCGCTTGAGGGAGCGGGCGACCTTGCGGACCTCCCCGGGGTTGAGGATCCGCCGGGCCCAGCGGCCGAGGCGCCGCTCGTCGCTCATGGCGTCCAGGACGGCCGCCGGGGTCAGCTCCGGCCACCAGGCGTCGAGGAACGCGATGAAGGCGTCCTCGGAGGTGATGTCCTCGTCGAAGGAGGAGCGCAGCTCGGCGGCCAGCTCCGGATCGGTGTGGCGGTTGGCCGAGCCCGACTGCTCCCACAGGGCGTCCAGGAGCAGCTTGCGGGCGCGCGGCCGCAGCAGGTTGACGGGGGCGGTGCCGCCGAGGACGGCGCGGCGGATGCCCTCCAGCTCCTGGTCCTCCAGCTCCAGCCGGCGGCCGAAGGCGACCACGCGCAGCCGGGTCGGCGCGTCGTTCAGCTCCAGGGCGCCGCGGGCGGCCTTCCGCAGCACCTTGAGCATGCGGTACGAGCCCTTGGCGCGGGCCACGGACGGGGCGTCGTAGAGCGCGGCCTCGCTGCCCTCGACGAGTGAGCCGATGGCGCGGATCGCGACCTGGCCCTCCTCGCCGAGGGAGGGCAGCACGCCTTCGGTGTAGGCGACGAGCAGCGGGGTCGGCGAGACGATCAGGATGCCGCCCGCGTACCGGCGCCGGTCCTGGTAGAGGAGGTAGGCGGCGCGGTGCAGGGCGACGGCGGTCTTGCCGGTGCCCGGACCGCCCTCGACGTAGGTCACGGAGGCGGCGGGGGCGCGGATGACCAGGTCCTGTTCGGCCTGGATGGAGGCGACGATGTCGCGCATGGTGTGGCTGCGGGCCTGGCCGAGGGCGGCCATCAGGGCGCCGTCGCCGATGACGGGCAGCTCGTGCCCGTCGAGGAAGGCCGTCAGCTCGGGGCGCATCAGGTCGTCCTCGACGCCGAGCACCTTGCGGCCCTTGGAGCGGATGACGCGGCGGCGGACGACGCGCCCGGGGTCGACCGGGGTGGAGCGGTAGAAGGGGGCGGCGGCCGGGGCCCGCCAGTCGATCACCAGCGGGGCGTAGTCCTGGTCGAGGACGCCGATGCGGCCGATGTGCAGGGTCTCGGCGATGTCGGCGGTGTCGTCCTCACGGACCGCGCCCTCGGCGGGCTCCACCGCGGTGTACGCGCCGTCGGGGCCCTTCTTGCCGTCCTTGCCGGTCAGCAGGTCGATACGGCCGAAGAGGAAATCCTCGAACTCGTTGTTGAGCCGATTGAGGTGGACGCCCGCCCGGAAGACCTGCGCGTCCCGCTCGGCCAGTGCGCCGGGCGTGCCGACCTGGCCGCGCTGGGCCGCGTCGTTCATGAGGAACTCAGCCTCGTGGATCTTCTCCTCGAGGCGTCGGTACACCCGGTCGAGGTGTTCCTGTTCGACGCTGATCTCGCGGTCTCTCAGGGAGTCTTCGAGCGCGGTTTCCTGTTGAGCCTGAGCGGCCACCGGGCCCCCTTCTGACGTGCATGGCAGCCGTCCACCGTACGCGAAGGGGACCCCGAAAGGCTACGCGTCGACCTCGACCAGGCGCTTGCCGTCGAAGGTCACGATCTCGAAGTGGTCGATCTCGTTCGGCTGGAAGGCGGCGCCGCCCTGGACGTAGAGCGGCTCCTTGGCCTTCTCCGTCGTGGCGTCCGGGATGCCGTAGCCCCAGTTCGGGACGGACCAGGACGAGAGGGTCTCGCGCTCGCCGTTCTTCCCGACCGCGACGAGGGCGCACTTCAGCGGGCCCTTGAGGTTCTTCGCCTCCAGGACCATGCCGGTGCCCCAGTCCTTCTTCTGGAGGGCGACCGTCGCGGTGACCTTGGTGGTCGGGTCGGTGGCCGTGATCTTGTCGGAGATGCCGTTGAAGGCTTCCTTGGCCGGGCTCGCGGCGAGGGGGCGGTTCTCCGCTCCTCCGCCGTCGTCGCCGCCGTTTGCCGCGACCGCGACGAAGGGACCGCCGACGATCAGCGCGGCGGACGCGGCCACCATGTAGAAGCTGCGGCGGCGCTTCTGGGCGCGGCGGTCGGCGACCTCGTCGACGAGCTTCTCCACCAGGCGCGGCCTGGGCTTCGCGGACAGCGACTCGCCGATCGCGGGTGTGCCGGAGCCGGGCAGGTCGGCGAGGGCGGCGAGCATCGGCTCCATGCCGGCCAGCTCGTCGAGCTGCTGGGCGCACCATTCGCAGCCCGCGAGGTGGGCTTCGAAAGCGGTTGCTTCGGCGTCGTCGAGAATGCCGAGGGCGTAGGCGCCGACGGTCTCGTGCTCGTTCGGCACCGGAGATTCCTGCATGGGGCCAGACATACCCATGCCTCCCGTACCGAACCCTTGGTTACCCCCGTAAACACTCATCACGCCGTCACCCCCCGCTCCTCCAGTGCCAGCTTCATCGAACGCAGGGCGTAGAACACCCTTGAGCGGACGGTGCCGCTGGGTATGCCCAGGGTCTCGGCCGCCTCATTGACGGTACGCCCCTTGAAGTACGTCTCGACGAGCACCTCCCGGTGCGCGGGGGTCAGGTCGTCGAGTGCGTCCGACAGAGTCATCAGCCACAGCGCCTTGTCGATCTCGTCCTCCGCGGGGATGACCTCCAGCGGCGACGGGTCGACCTCCTGCGGCCGGGCCTGCCGGCTGCGGTGGCCGTCGATGACGATGCGCCGGGCGACCGTCACCAGCCAGGGGCGTACCGATCCGGTCGCCCGATTGAGCTGACCGGCGTTCTTCCAGGCACGGATGAGCGTCTCCTGCACGACGTCCTCGGCGCGCTGCCGGTCTCCGGCGACCAGTCGCAGGACATAAGCCAGCAGGGGTCCGGCGTGTTCTCTGTACAGAGCACGCATCAGCTCCTCGTCGGGTTCCGAGGGCTGGGACATGCGATGTCGGGCCCTCGGTGCACGTTCATTGGCCACGACGGAATCCTTGCGCACGCCCACCTCCGGTGTCCGGGGGTTCCCCCAGTCGGTCGCTCCACATGCCGTACGGAAGCGAGCGGTTGGGCGTTCAACGAGAGGTGACAGATTTCTTCGAGATGACGTGACGAGCTGGACATGGGGTCACATTCCCACCCCGCGATCTTCACATTTCTGCCACATGAGCAAGATCAAGTCTGACTTTCCCTACGGTGGCGTAGGTAAACGGCATGTAATCGAAATCACTTCGACAGTGCGTTCGCAGAAAAGGCATTTAGGGCACGGGAATTGAGTGCAGGCGCCACGCAACTGCCTTGCCGTGATGGGCAAAAGGGATTTATGCGCGTGCGAGTGCCGCGCGGCGGCGATGGCGGGCGACCCGTTCGCGGTTCCCGCAGACCTCGCTGGAGCACCAGCGCCTCCTGCGCCCCCGGGAGGTGTCGAGGTAGACGATGGGGCAGTTGTCGCCCTCGCACTGGCGCAGCGCCGCGCGGGCGACGGGGTCGGTGAGCAGGTCCACGGCGTCCCGGGCGACGGCCGCGAGCAGAGCGGGGCAGTCGGGCGGGCCGTCCAACTGCCGTATGAGCTCGCCGTCTCCGTCGCGTACGGCGCGCGGGGCCGGGGGCGCGGGAGTGGCCAGGTCGTTGACGCGCGCGAGCGCGAAGTCGTAGGCCCGGGCCCGGGGCGCCGACCAGCCACGCACCAACCTCCCGACCTGGTCGCGCAGTTCGCGGAAGGCGGCCAGCCAGGCGATGTCGGCGTGGGCCAGGTCGGTGTCCGCCGGGACGAGACCGGAGCCGGTGATCCAGGCGCGCAGCACGGCCACGGAGTCGAGCCGCTCCTCCGGATGCGTGGTGGAGAGCAGATCCAGGCAGATCCGCCCGGCATCGAACCGCAGCTCGTACGGGGCCGTGGCCGTACCCAGTGCCATGTGCCTGTCACCGCCTAGGGGTTCACCCCGGTCGCGAGAGGGCCGGTGAGATGCCAGTGAGAGGGCTGGGAAACCGTTCCCTCATACAGTGCCTGCCCACTCCCCCGCCGGAAACCCCTCGGCACGGGCCTGACGCCGGTAGCCGACCCGCCGGGGTGGAGGTTCCGGCCAGGGGGCGGTGTCCGGGTCGGTACGCCGGGGCCGCCGGGGCAGCTCGTGGGGAGCCTTGTCGGCCGACGTCGCGGAGAGACCTTGTCGGCCGGCGTCGCGGAGAGGCCTTGTCGGCCGGTGTTCGGGTCCGGCCGCGACAGGGCCTCGTACGAGGGGGGGCTCCGGGCAGTCGCGGAGCGGCCTCGCACGCCGGTGCGACGGCCCTCCGGGCAATCGCAGAGCACCCCCGCCCGCCGGTGCCTCCAGCCCGGACGCGCGGCGCTCCGGCGCCGACCGCCCGGAGCTGAGCCCGGCACAGCGGCGGATCCTGGGCCGGGCCTGGACTGGCCGACGCCTCCGACCCGGCGCACTTCGAGGGCGAGCCACCTGCCGGCGCCGTTCCTCGGTGAAGGTGCAGCGTGCCCTGGGCCGCGCACCTGCTGAGCCCTCGGCGCGCGATCCACGAGGCGCTGCCGCCGAAGGCCCGCAACGAACTGTGGGCCGAGCAGCAGCCCAGCTCTGCGCACGGCGCCCTTCCATCCGGCCCGGTGGCCTCGGCCCAGCCCCCACGCCCTCGGCCCAGTCGCGGCACGCTCATCCGCCGGTGCCCGCTGCACTGCCGCACATCCGCCGGTGCCCGCTGCGCTGCCGCACACCGGCGGCTGCCCCACCGGGCTGGGCGGAGGCGGGGCGCCGTCGCCGCACACCGGCGCCCGGCCCCGTCGTGCTCTGCGCACGGCGCGCCTCCATC
>NZ_JBSHKH010000029.1:8161-67915 GCF_053643595.1 Streptomyces sp. NPDC055506
CCAGCCCGATGCCTTCGGCCCAGTCGCGGCGCGCTCATCCGCCGGTGCCCGCTGCACTGCCGCACACCGGCGGCTGCCCCACCGGGCTGGCGGAGGCCGGGGGGCCGCTGTCGCCGCACACCGGCGCCCGGCCCCGTCGTGCTCTGCGCACGGCGCGCCTCCATCCGGCACGGTGACCTCGGCCCAGCCCGATGCCTTCGGCCCAGTCGCGGCGCGCTCATCCGCCGGTGCCCGCTGCACTGCCGCACACCGGCGGCTGCCCGACCCGGCTGGGCGGAGGCGGGGCGCTGTCGCCGCACGCCGATGCCCGGGCCCGTCAGCGGTCGCCGTCGCCCCGGGGATGACCCGTCAACGGTCGCCCCAGGGGTCCTCGGCGTCGCGCGGCGAGAGACCGCCGTCGATGTCGCCGCGTGGCCCGACGCGGTGGCAGGCGTCGGCCAGAGCACGTCACCTGCACCAATGGCGATATGCCGCGCGGCCTCACACGTCCGCGTACTTCGTCTCCGCTGCCGGGTCCAAAGCCAGGCGGTAGCCCCGCTTGACCACCGTCTGGATCAGTTTCGGGGCGCCGAGGGCCGTGCGGAGGCGGGCCATGGCCGTCTCGACGGCGTGTTCGTCACGGCCGGCTCCGGGCAGGGCACGCAGCAGGTCGGCGCGGGCGACGACCCAGCCGGGGCGGCGGGAGAGGGCGCGCAGGAGGGCCATACCGGCGGGCGGTACGGGCTTGAGGTCGTCGTCGACCAGGACGGCATGGCCGCGGATCTCCACCCGGTGCCCGGCGATCGGCAGCGAGCGCGCCCGCGCGGGCAGCTCCTGGCAGAGGAGCTGGACGAGCGGGCCGAGCCGGAAGCGTTCGGGCTGGACCGTGTCGATGCCGTGGCCCTGCAGCGGCAGCGCGGTGACCGGGCCGACACAGGCCGGCAGGACGTCGTGGCCGAGTGCTGCCAGCACCTCGGGGAGCAGTCCGCGTTTCTCCGCCCGGGAGAGGAGGGAGGCCGCGGCAGGAGCACTGGTGAAGGTCAGCGCGTCGACGCCACGGGACACGACCGCGTCCAGGAGACGGTCGACCGGCCCGATGTCCTCCGGCGGCATCCACCGGTAGACGGGCACCCCGACGACCTCGGCACCACCCGCCCGCAGCGATTCCACGAACCCGGGCAGCGGCTCCCCGTGCAGCTGGATCGCGATCCGCAGACCGTCGACGCCCTCCTCCAGCAGCCGGTCGAGCACCTCGGCCATGGACTCCGAAGACGGCGACCATTCCTCCGTCAGCCCGGCGGCCCGGACCGCGCCCTTGACCTTGGGCCCGCGCGCCATGATCCGTACGCCGCCCAGCCGCGCCAGCAGATCCTCGCCCAGACCCCAGCCGTCCGCGGCCTCGACCCAGCCCCGGAAACCGATCGCGGTCGTCGCCACGACGATGTCCGGCACCTGGTGGATGATCTCCTTCGTCGCGGCCAGCAGCTCGCTGTCGTCGGCGAGCGGCACGATCCGCAGGGCGGGGGCATGCAGGACGGTGGCACCGCGCCGCTGGAGCAGCGCGCCCAGCTCCTCGGCCCGGCGCGCGGCCGTGACGCCCACGGTGAATCCCGCCAGTGGGCCGTGTTCCGGTCGCTGTTGTTCCTCGTGCATGCTCTCGTCCCGCATTCGAGTCGTCGTACTCCATGGGTTCGGCGTACGTGTATGCCGAACGAGCCTGTCAACGGCTCGTGACAGGCTCGGTTCGGCATGATGTCGGCGGTGTTACGTCACACCTTGGCGTAGCTGAGCTGCGGCTTCGCCTCCGAGGTCGCCGTGGTGACGGGTACCCGCGGAGCCGTACGTCGAAGGTATACGGCCCAGGTGATGCCGAAGCAGACCACGTAGAAGGCGAGGAAGGCGACGAACGCGCCGGTGCCGGAGCCGTAGGAGAGGAAGGACTGGCGGAAGGCGAGGTTGATGCCGACACCGCCGAGCGCGCCCACCGCGCCGATGAGTCCCATGGAGGCGCCGGAGAGCCTGCGCCCGTAGGCCGCGGCCTCCTCGCCCTGCAGTCCCTTGGCCAGGGCCTTGTTCTGGAAGATGCCCGGGATCATCTTGAACGTCGAGCCGTTGCCGAGCCCGCTGAGCACGAACAGCACCACGAACGCCGTCGTGAACAGCGCCAGCGACTTCTCCATCGAGGCACCGATCAGGATCGCCGTCGCGACACCCATGGCCACGTAGTTCCACAGGCTGATCTTCGCGCCGCCGTACTTGTCGGCCAGCCAGCCGCCCAGGGGCCGGATCAGCGAGCCGAGGAGCGGGCCGATGAAGGTGACGTACGCCGCCTCCAGCGGGGTGCGTCCGAACTGGTTCTGCAGGACCTGGCCGAAGGCGAAGCTGTAGCCGATGAACGAGCCGAAGGTGCCGATGTAGAGGAAGGACATGATCCAGGTGTGGACGTCCTTCGCGGCGCTCTTGGCGGCACCGGTGTCGTTCTTGACGTTCTCGATGTTGTCCATGAAGAGCGCGGCCATGACGGCGGCGACGACGATGAGCGGGATGTAGATCCCCAGCAGCACGCGCGGCCCGCCGCCGGCGCCGATGATCGCGAGCGCGGCCAGCTGGATCACCGGGACGCCGATGTTGCCGCCGCCCGCGTTCAGGCCGAGGGCCCAGCCCTTCTTCCGCAGCGGGAAGAAGGCGTTGATGTTGGTCATGGAGGAGGCGAAGTTGCCGCCGCCCACGCCGGCGAGGAGGCCGACGAGCAGGAAGGTGGAGAAGCTGGTGCCCGGCTCCATCACGGTGAACGCGGCGACAGTCGGGATCAGCAGCATCGCGGCCGAGACGATCGTCCAGTTCCGGCCGCCGAAGATCGCGACGGCGAAGGTGTAGGGGACGCGGACGACCGCGCCGACCAGCGTGACCATCGAGGTCAGCATGAACTTGTCGGCGGGGGTCAGGCCGTACTCCGGGCCCATGAAGAGCACCATCACGGACCACAGGGTCCAGATCGAGAAGCCGATGTGCTCGGACAGCACGGAGAAGAAGAGGTTGCGGCGGGCGACCTTTTCCCCGGTTTCCTTCCAGAAGGTCTCGTTTTCCGGATCCCAGTGCCGGATCCAGCGTCCGCCCCTGCTCGGGGGTGCGGGTGCCGTGCCAGGGCCTGTCATGACGCCTCCACTTGCTCCGGGACTCGGTCTTACTACGAGTGGCTGATCCGAAGGTAGGGAGGGCGCGTTTCGTGACTGTGCCGTCGAGTGACCTCGAGGGAACTTTGCTCTCACCCCGGGCCCGGGCGGGATGAGAGGTTCGGTGGCTTTGTGTCAGCCCTGCGGGTGCTGCCAGTGGGGATTCTGCCCGGGGTGGGGCGGCTGCTGCGGGGCGTAGGGGCCGGGCTGCTGCTGCGGCGGATACGGCGTGGCAGGGGGCTGCGCCCCGTACGGACCGGGCGCGGGCTGAGGCGGGTAGGGGCCCGGAGCGGGCTGCGCGTACGGGCCCGGGGCGGGCTGTGCATACGGGCCCGGGGCGGGCTGTGCATACGGGCCCGGGGCCGGCGCCGGTGCCTGCCCAGGCTGCTGATGTCCGTAACCCGCGGGCGCCCCGACGGCCGGACCGGGCATCCCGGGCGCCTGGCCCGGCGCACCGCCGTACGGCCCCCCGCCGAAGGGGTTGCCGTGCCCGGGCAGCTGGGCCCCGGGCGGGAGGTAGCGCGTGCGGCCGTTCTCGTCCGTCACCGGCATGAAGCCGGCCGCCTGCAACCGGGCGGCGAACTTCGCGTTGCGCTTGCGGGTGACCAGGAGCCCGATGCCGAAGATCACCATGAAGAGCAGCCAGACCACGCCCGCCGCGACGAAGTCGAAGGCCTCCCCGCCCAGGCGTACGCCGAGGATCACGCAGCCGACGGTGAGGCCGAGGGCCGCGTAGCCCATGCGCTTCTCGGCGCTCTTGCCGGTGAGGTCGAAGTTGATACGGGCCTTGAGGAGCTCGAAGGCGTCAGGCACGAGCGGCGGGAGGGAGACACCGTCGGCGGCGTTCGGATACTGCGCCCAGTTCTGCGCGGCCCGGCCCCGGGCGTGCGGGCTGGGGTCGGGCAGGATCAGCATCGTGAGCGCGCCGTTGCGGCCGCTGCTCTGCCGCACGTCCGCGTACTCGTAGCCGAACTGCTGGGCGACGAAGGCCAGCCGGGCCAGTTTCTTCACGGACGCCATCGGGCTGGTGAGCTCGACCGGCTCTCCGCTCGCCATCAGCCGCAGCATCTTCTGTGTCTGCCGCTTGCTCATCCCACCGCTCCCCCGGCCCGTCACTGATCCCAGTCGTTCACATGCGCAACCCGGGCAGTTTTCCACACCGGGGGAACGCCGGGGGAACGGGGATCAGCCGCCGTGTACCGCTCGCCTCCTGCTCCCCCGAACCCTCACCCGGGGCTCACTCGTGGGCCACAACCGGGGCCGCTGCTTCGCCGCCAGGTCCTCCACCCAGCCGAACGCCAGGACGCACCCGCCGATCAGCACCCAGACCAGGACCAGCACCGGCCAGACGCTCTCCAGCAGCCCGGGGATGTTCTGCTCCAGCACGGTGACGCCCCACAGCCGGTCCCACAGGGTCGCGGCGATCAGGATGCAGATGTTGTGCCACAGATAGATCGTCACGGCACGGGAGTTGAGCAGGGTGATCGCCCCGGCCCAGCGGCGCAGCCTGGGCGGCCACTCGGACCAGGACGGGCTGATGTGCAGCAGCAGGAACACCGTGCCGAAGGACCACAGGGCCTGGGCCAGGGGCATGCTGTCCAGGTCGTTGCCGGTGCCGAAATCGTGGTGCAGGGCGTACCAGAGGCCGGCCAGGGCGATGACGGGTGCCACCGACGGGACGATGTAGCGCGGCAGCCGCTTGAGGATGCCCTCCTGGTGGGCCATGCCGAGGATCCAGCAGGCGCCGAAGGTGGAGAAGTCGGTGAGCGCCGAGGGGAACCGCTCGCCGGGCAGCGTGAGGTAGCTGTGCTCCAGGGCGACCGCCAGGGCGATCGGCGCCAGGAGCGTGACCACCGGCAGGGCGCGCAGGGCCTTCAGGAGCAGCGGGGAGAGCAGGACAAACCAGAGGTAGGCGCGGATGTACCAGAGCGGGCCGGCGAGTTCGGCGGCCCAGTCCTCGCCGATGAAGCCGTGGATGCCGGGCAGTCCCTCGGCGTACGGCGGGTCGCTGAGCGGGACGATCCAGAAGGTGAGGTGGAGCCACCACCAGCCCGGATGGCCGTCGTCGCCCGGCCCCCAGCCCTGGAGGACCATGCCGCTGACGCCGACGACGCCCAGCAGCCACAGCGGCGGCAGCAGCCGTCGCAGCCGGCCGCGGATCACCTGGACGGGCGGGCGCTTGAGCGAGCGGGCCATGAGGTTGCCGGCGAGGGCGAACATCACGCCCATCGACGGGAACACCAGCGGCAGCCAGGCCCAGCCCGTCAGGTGGTACAGCACGACACGGAACAGGGCGAGGGCGCGCAGCAGGTCGAAGTACCGGTCGCGGACGGGGCCGGTGCGGGTGGTCCGCTCCTTCTCAGGGGCATCGGCCACGACTTCGGGGTGCGTGGTCATCAGGCCTGCCTCCCGCCCACCGGCTGCTGGGGCGCGCCGCTGCCCGGCCCGGGCAGGCCGACCGCGCCCGTGCGCCGCAGCTTCTGCCAGCGCAGCCGGCCGCCGGTGAGGGCGGTGATCCAGGACTGGAGCAGCACGACGTACATGAGCTGGCGATAGAGGAGCTGCTGGAGCGGGAGGGAGATCAGATGGGTCATGCGTTCCTTGTCGAGGTGGAACGCGTAGGCCGCGCACACGCCCTGTACCGCGAGGACGCCCAGCCAGGCGCCGATGGTCTTCTCCGTCGGGCCGAACACCAGGCCGTACAGCAGGAACACGTCGATGAGCGGCGCCAGCAGCGGCGCCACGACCATGAACATCGACACCAGCGGCATGCCCACCCGGCCGAAGCGGCCCGAGGGCCCCCGTTCGAAGACGGACCGGCGGTGCTTCCAGATCGCCTGCATCGTGCCGTACGACCAGCGGTAGCGCTGGGACCACAGCTGCTGGACGGACTCCGGGGCCTCGGTCCAGGCCACGGCCTTCTCGGCGTACACCACGTGCCAGCCGTCCCGGTGCATGGCCATGGTGATGTCGGTGTCCTCGGCGAGCGTGTCGTCGCTCATGCCGCCGACGCGTTCCAGCGCGCTGCGCCGGAAGGCCCCCACCGCGCCGGGGATGGTCGGCATGCAGCGCAGCACGTCGTACATGCGCCGGTCGAGGTTGAAGCCCATCACGTACTCGATGTGCTGCCACGCGCCGATCAGCGAGTCCCGGTTGCCGACCTTGGCGTTGCCCGCGACGGCGCCGACACGCGGGTCGCCGAAGGGCTGCACCAGTTCACGGACGGTGGTCGGTTCGAAGACCGTGTCGCCGTCCATCATCACGATGAGGTCGTACTTGGCGTTGGCGATGCCCCGGTTGAGCGCGGCGGGCTTGCCCGCGTTGAGCTGGCGCACGACGCGTACGCCGGGCAGGCCGAGGTTCTCGACGATGCGCGCGGTGCCGTCGCTGGAGCCGTCGTCGATGACCAGCACCTCGATGGGATGGTCGCTGGCGACCAGGGAACGGACCGTCTGCTCGATGCACTTGGCCTCGTTGTAGGCGGGCACCAGGACGGACACCGGTTCCGTGACGGTCTCGCCCCAGCGGAAGCCGCGGCGGCGGACACGGCGGGCGTGCGCGACGGAGAGGATCAGCATCAGCCCGAGGCGGGCGAAGACCAGCACGCCGACGACTGCGAGCCCGGCGACGAGAACGCCGGTCGTCTTCTCGGAGGCCTGGACGAGGAAGACCCACGCGTTGCCCTTCAGCGCGTCGAGCCCGGCGACCGGAGTGTGCGCGCTGGGGGCGTCGAGGGCGGCGGTCAGGGTGTCGAAGCGGTAGCCCTCGCCCTTGAGCCCGGAGATGAACCGGTCGAGCGCGGCCACGGTCTGGGAACGGTCGCCGCCGGAGTCGTGCATCAGCACGATGGCGCCCTCGCCGTTCTTCGGTGTGGCGTTGCGGATGATCTGGTCGACACCGGGCCTGCGCCAGTCCTGGCTGTCGGTGTCGTTGACGATGGTGATGTAGCCCTTGCTGCCGATGTACTCGGTCACCGGCCAGGACTTGTTGTCCATGAGATGGGAGTACGACGAGTAGGGCGGGCGGAAGAGCGAGGTGCGGATGCCCGCCGCACCGGCCAGCGCGAGCTGGCTCTGCGACAGCTCCCAGTCGACCCGGCTCTTGCTCTGCAGCGCGAGGTCCGGGTGGTTGAAGGTGTGCAGCCCGATCTCGTGGCCCTCGTCGACCATGCGCTGGACGAGGTCCGGGTAGCGGGAGGCCATGGTGCCGGTGATGAAGAAGACGGCGTGGGCGTCGTGCTTCTTGAGCATGTCGAGGACCTTGGGCGTCCACACGGGGTCCGGCCCGTCGTCGAACGTCAGCACCAGCTCACGGTCCGGGAGGTCCAGAGCGGTCGCCTTCTCCTCCCGGGTGTCTATGACGGGCCCGCCCTCGAGGATCTCCTTCGGGACCTGGTCGCTCGACGTGGGCGGCCCGACGCGGTGGTCGGCGAGGATCTCGCTGTGCACGTAGCCGCGCAGCATGAGCATCGCCATCAGGGCGACGAGGAGAAGCAGGGGCAGCAGCAGGCGCATGGGCAGGCGGCGGCGCCTGGAGCCGCCACGGGCTCGGGACGCGCGCCCGGAACGGCGGGTACGGGATGCCATGGGTGGTGGTACTCCGGGTGGTGCGGGGAGTGGGTGGTACGGCAGCGCCCTGAGGGGGCGCGGGGAACTGCGCGACCGGCCACGACGGTGCCGCAGATGAACGGCGGCCCGTCGCGGCACCTTCAGCGGAGCGCCTAGGCGGCAGGCTGGTCGGTGGCGGGCGGCTCGGCCGCGGGCTGGTCTGCGACGGGTGACTGTGCGACCGGCTGGGTCGGAGCCGGGCCGTCGGCGACCGTGCCGGTGCCGGTCGTCTCGGTCGGCAGGGGCGTGGGTTCGCCGGGCGGCGACGGCTCGGACACCGGCGTGCTCGGCGGGTCCGCCGGCTTGCTCGGGGTGGGGTCGGTGACGCCGGTGCCCGGGGCCGGTGCGGTCCGGGACGCGGTCGGCGAGGGCTCGGCGGTCGTACCGGAGCGGCCGGGGGCCGCGGGAGCCACGGGTGCTGCGGGGTCGCCGGCGCTCGCGCCGGGCGAGGGCACCGTGTCTTCTTCGGTCGCCGGCGTACCGCCCGGGGCGGTGGCTCCGGTGCCGTCGGTCGGCGCCGATTGCTCGGGCAGCGGCGGGGTATCGACCTGCCCGGCCGGCGGGGCGTCCTTCTGGCCCGGTACGGGCAGCCAGGGCGCCTGGGAGTTGCCCGACATCAGCGTGGCGACGATGACGACGGCGTAGGCCCCGCAGGCCAGTGCGATCGCCATGCCGATCCGGCGGTAACGGCGGCTGCGGCGGCCGGACTCGTCGACGAAAACGGGAGAGTCGGCGGCGGCCGCGGAGCCCGCTCCGGGGACTTCCTTGACCTGCCGGAGGACCCCGTCGCCGAGCTGGACGGCGTCGAGCTGGACGGTGACCTCGTGCGGGTCGTGGCTGTGCCCGGCCGGGTCCTCGGTGTCCCCTGCGGAGTCGTGGCCGTGGCCGGACGGGACGGCTTCCCCGGTCTCTTCCCAGGGGTCGCGGACGGCGGGCCGGGACCCGGGGTCCGGGACGAACGAGTCGGTCTCGCCCTCGCTCTGCCGGGGGATGCCGCGCAGTATCTCCGTCCCGGCGGGCAGCCGGTGGCCGGTGCCCTGGAGGTCGCTTCCCGCGAAGAGCTGAGTGGCTCTGCGGTCCCGGACTCTGCCGTCTGCGGGGAGTTCACCGGTCACCGCCGCGGCCTCGGGCCACTCGGGTTGGGCGTCTTCTCGCCACTTTTTCACGCGCGCACTTCCCCCCACGGGATGGTTCAGGTGCGCTGACGACCTGAGCACCCGTCGTCGGACCGGGCCCCCTCGCCCGTCCGAGCGCCCCCCATTACCACACCGTGCTCAGGCGTTGAATGTAGCGCACGCGGAGGTCCTGTGTGGACGGCGTACCGAATCGTGTCAGCCGCGAGACGCCATGCGGACATCGTCCCCGGCCGGAACCCAGGACCCGGCGGGCCTGTTCAGCCACCCCTCCTCGGCCGCGAGCCGGGCAGCGGCCCGTCGCAGCGCTTCGAACGCGGGGTGGGTCAGGCCCCTGCGCCACACCAGCGACACGGGAGACAACGGGACGGGATCGACCAAGGGCCGCGACACCATCGACGGCAGGGCGGGAAACCCCACAACGGCCAGGACCGGGTTGCGCGTTCTGGCCATGATCCGCTGGAACTCCTCCTCGCCCACGGCCAGCGGCGCGGGTGGCGCGATTTCGATGCCCCGCCCCTCGAACAGCTGCCGCGCGAGGCCGGTCCACTCCGGCGTGCGCGGGTTGCCGGCCCCCGCGTAGACGGTCTCACCGGCCAGCTCGGCGAGCGGCACCGCCGCCAGTGCGGCCAGCCGGTGGTCCTCGGGCAGCACGACCGCCATCGGCTCGTACCGCACGGGCTGGTGGTCGAGCCCGGCCCGCAGCGCCGGGTCCAGCCCGCCGAACCGTCCGAACGACGCGTCCAGCCGCCCGGCGAGCAGCTCCCCGGCGGCTCCGGTCAGGCCGCTCTCGTAGCGGGCCATCAGCTCTTGCCCGGGGGCGAGTTCGCGCGCCCGGTGCAGTACGCGGCGCGGTGTGACCAGGCCCGGGGAGTTGAGGTCCACCAGCAGGGGCCGGGCCTGGTCGAAGGCGGCGAGCAGCTCCTCCTGCGCCCGCAGCACGCGCCGGGCGTACGGCAGCAGCCGTTCTCCCTCGGGCGTGAGCGTCACCTGGCGGGTGGTGCGCACGAACAGCTCGACGCCCAGCTCCCGCTCCAGCCGCCGCACATCCCGGCTGAGCGCCTGCTGCGCCACGTGCAGCCGCACCGCGGCACGGGTGAAGTGCAGTTCCTCGGCGACGGTGACGAAGGCACGCAGCAGCCGGGGGTCGAGGTGGGCGGGCATGCGGGTGAACCTACAACGGGGAGCGACGCGATGACGCCGCTCCCCGACCTCCCAGGAACTTCAGGAACCGGTGCCCCGCCCGGGTGGCTCGCCCTGCCCCGTGCCCTCGCCGGGGTCGGTGCCTGGTGCGTCGCGCGGGCCGGTCTGGCCCAGGCGGTGCCGGGGCACCGAGCGCAGGGGCGGGCGGGTCAGGGTGATCTGGCGGACGACCTGCTGGAAGCAGGCCAGGGCCGCCACACCCGGCAGGGCGGCCGCCGCGGTGCCGAGCACGGTCTTCGGCGCCTGGGCGACACAGAGCAGTACGGCGACGCAGGAGAAGACCAGGACCACGCACCAGGAGTGCACGGCCCGGCGCTGGTGGAGCGCGGCCCGCAGTACGGACAGGGAGGCCACCAGCCAGGGCCCGTACACCAGCAGGGGCCACCAGCTGCCGAAACTCTTCCCCTCGGGGGACACGCCGACCAGGCGCAGGGGGTCGTAGGCGACCATGCCGCCCAGGAGGCTCACCGCGGAGGCGATGACGGCCGCCAGGGCGGCGACGAAGAGGCTGGTGGTGCGGAGCAGGCCGAGCTTCTTGCGGGTGCGGACCTTGCGGTGGCGCCGGTGGAAGTCCCGCACGGGCGGCAGTTCCTCGGTGATGTCCTGGAGCCGCCTCATGTGGACGCCCGGCGCCGGAGCGGGTGCCGGCTCCGGGTCCATCGGGTCCGGGTCCGCCTCCGCCACCTCGTCACGGGGAGGGGGAACCCTCGCCGCCTGCTGCCCCAGGGCCTCCTCGAGGATGAACGCCAGTTCCTCGGCCGGATCCCAGGTCGGGTCCGGTGGTGTCAGGGGGGTGAAGAATTCCCGGGCCGGAGCCCGGTGCCGGCCACTGCCTTCGATTTTATTGTCATACATGGCGTGACCCGACTATTCCGCAAGCGCGAATGCGGGCCATTCCGTCGCACTGATCCACCGTCGCGCAAGATCCTTTTCCAGCACGCTCATGGTGTCGATGAAATCGCGCAGAACCGGCTCGGTCACCTGCAGCGTGACCGGGCAACCGCCGTTGGTGAGCGTGCCGTTGACGGTGGCCGACGAGTGCGCCGGAGCGGGAATGTAGGTGTACGGGCCGAGCGTTACCGCCCAACCATTTTTCCTGGTCGCCTCGGTCATGTACCGACTAACCGTCGGCCCTCTGCGGCGGATGCGCGGCAAACGAGTGAAGGATTTCCCGGTTGAACATCTTTTCCATCCGCCAATAGAAGCATCAGTACTCTCCATATCTCTGTATGAAGAAACACCGGGCGGTCCTACAACCCAGGTGTGTGAGTCCGTGCGGAACAGGTGTTGGACCGCTTGATCACCGCCGGGCGACGGTGGGGGCATGCCGCACCTCACCCCGTACCGCCGCCTCTTCCGTCTGCCGGGCGCCCGCGCGTTCACCGCCGGGAACCTGATCGCCCGGCTGCCGATGGGCATGTTCAGCGTCAGCGCGGTCATCATGATCGCCGGGACGCGGGGCTCGTACGCCCTGGCCGGCGCGGTCACGGCGACGGGGCTCGCGGCGACCGCGGTGGTCGCGCCGTGGACCGCGCGGCTCGTCGACCGGCACGGGCAGGCCCGGGTGGCCCTGCCCGCGACGGTGATCGCCGTCCTCGGCTCCCTCGGGCTGCTGCTGTGCGTGCGCCACGACGCCCCCAACTGGACCCTGTTCGCCTCCTACGCGGCCACCGCCACGACCCCCAACACCGGCGGCATGGCACGGGCCCGCTGGGCGCATCTGCTGGCCGGCGACCCGAAGGGCCTGCACACCGCCCACTCCTTCGAGCAGGCCGCGGACGAACTGTGCTTCATGCTGGGCCCGGTGCTCGCCGCCTTCCTGTGCGGGGCGTTCTTCCCGGAGGCGGGCACGCTCATCGGCGCGGTGCTGCTGCTGACGGGCATGCTCGTGTTCACGACCCGGCGCGCCACGGAGCCGCCGGTCCGCGAACACATACCCGCGAAGGCGCCACTGCGCGCCCCCGGCATGCCCCCGCTGCTCGCGGTCTGTCTGGCGATGGGCGGGATCTTCGGCTCGACGGAGGTCGTCACGCTCGCGTTCGCGGACAGCCGGGGGCAGCAGTCGGCGGCCGGTGCCGTACTCGCGCTCCAGGCGGCCGGTTCCTGCGCGGCGGGCCTGCTGTACGGCGCCGCGAAGCCCACCGGGCCTGCCGGGGCGCGGCTGCCGTGGTGCGTGGCCGCCATGGCCGCGCTGCTGACCCTGCCGCTGCTCGCGGCCGTCCTCACCGGCTCCCTCCTGGTCCTCGCGGGCGCGCTGCTGGTCGCCGGGATGGCGACGGCCCCGACGATGGTCACCACCATGACGCTGGTCCAGCAGCGCACCCCCGAGGGCCGGTTGAACGAGGGCATGACCCTCGCGGTGACCGGCCTGCTGGGCGGCATCGCCGCCGGCGGCGCCCTCGGCGGCTGGACGGTGGAGCATGTGTCGGCCACGGCCGGATACGGCATTCCGGTGACGGCGGCAGCCCTCGCCCTGGCGTTGTCCTCGATCGCGGCGTCGAATCGCTTCACCAATTGTCTCACTGCCCATTGACGCCCTCGCGCACCCCGCATACGTTCAACTGTCGAAGCGCTTCGACACCATGCGCCGGGAAGTTAGGGACCCCCACATGAAGTTCACCGACGGCTACTGGCTGCTGCGCGAGGGCGTCACCGCGGCCCATCCCGCCGAGGTCCTCGACGTCACCGAGTCGGACGACGCACTGGAGTTCCACGCGCCGACCCGGCCCATCCGCTCCCGCGGCGACCTGATGACGGGCCCCGTCCTGACGCTGCGCGCCCACACCCCCATGCCCGACGTCATCGGCCTCACGCTGACGCACTTCACGGGCGGACAGCCCCGCGGCCCGGAGTTCGAGCTCACCGGCTCCCGGCCGGGCGCGCGGATCTCGCACGACGACGAGCACACGACCCTGACCTCGGGCGAGCTGTCGGTGCGGGTGGCCCGCGGCGGCCCCTGGCACGTCGAGTTCGCCGCCCGCGGCCGCACGCTCACCGGCAGCGGCCACAAGAGCATGGGCATCATGCGGGACGCGACCGGCGCCCACCATCTGCGCGAACAGCTGGTGCTCCAGGTGGGCACCGCCGTCTACGGCCTCGGTGAGCGCTTCGGCCCGCTGGTGAAGAACGGGCAGGTCGTCGACATCTGGCAGGCCGACGGCGGCACATGCAGCGAACAGGCCTACAAGAACGTGCCCTTCTACCTCACGGACGCGGGCTACGGCGTCTTCGTCGACCACCCGGGCCAGGTGTCCTTCGAGGTCGCCTCGGAAGTCGTGTCCCGGGTGCAGTTCAGCGCGGAGACACAGGAGCTGACGTACTACGTCATCTACGGCCCGACCCCGAAGGACATCCTGCGCAAGTACACGGCCCTGACCGGCCGCCCGGCCCTGCCGCCCGCCTGGTCGTTCGGTCTGTGGCTTTCGACGTCCTTCACCACCTCGTACGACGAGGAGACGGTGACGTCCTTCATCGAGGGCATGCGGGAGCGCGAGCTGCCCCTCTCCGTCTTCCACTTCGACTGCTTCTGGATGCGCGAGTTCCACTGGTGCGACTTCCAGTGGGATCCGCGGGTCTTCCCGGACCCGGAGGGCATGCTGGCCCGGCTCAAGAGCCGGGACCTGCGTGTCAGTGTCTGGATCAACCCGTACATCGCCCAGCGCTCCCCGCTGTTCGCCGAGGGCAGGGAACTCGGGCATCTGCTGAGGCGCCCGGACGGCAGCGTCTGGCAGTGGGACATGTGGCAGCCCGGCATGGCCCTGGTCGACTTCACCAGCGCGGCCGCCCGCGACTGGTACGCCGCCAAGCTGGAGGCGCTGCTCGCGCAGGGCGTCGACTGCTTCAAGACCGACTTCGGCGAACGCGTGCCGCTCGATGTGACCTGGTCCGACGGCTCCGACCCGGAGCGCATGCACAACTACTACACGTACCTGTACAACCGCACGGTCTTCGAGGTGCTGCGCAAGCACCGAGGCGAGGACGAGGCCGTCCTCTTCGCCCGCTCGGCGACCACGGGCAGCCAGCAGTTCCCGGTGCACTGGGGCGGCGACTGCGAGGCGACATACGAGTCGATGGCCGAGTCCCTGCGCGGCGGCCTGTCCCTCGGCCTGTCGGGCTTCGGCTTCTGGAGCCATGACATCGGCGGCTTCGAGGGCACGCCGTCACCGGCCCTGTTCAAGCGGTGGCTGGCCTTCGGCCTGCTCTCCTCGCACAGCCGGCTGCACGGCAGCTCGTCGTACCGCGTGCCCTGGCTGTTCGACGAGGAGTCGGTGGACGTCGCGCGCCACTTCACCCGGCTGAAGCTGCGGCTCATGCCCTATCTGTACGAGGCGGCCAGGACCGCCCACACCGAGGGCGTGCCGGTGATGCGGGCGATGGTGCTGGAGTTCCCGGACGACCCGGGGTGCGCGCACCTGGAACGGCAGTACATGCTCGGCCCGGACCTGCTGGTCGCGCCGGTGTTCAGCGACGAGGGGGATGTCACCTACTACGTCCCCGAGGGCACCTGGACCCACTTCCTGAGCGGGGAGACGGTGACCGGCCCGCGCTGGGTGCGCGAACGCCACGGGTTTCTGAGCGTGCCGCTGCTGGTCCGGCCCGGGGCCGTGATCCCGGTGGGCGCGGTGGACGACCGCCCGGACTACGACCATGCCGCCGGTGTGACCCTGCGGGCGTACGGCCTCCGGGACGGCGACCGGGTGACGGTGCCGGTCGGGGAGGTGACCTTCACGGTCGTACGCGAAGGGGACGCCCTGCGGGCGTCGTGCAGCGACCCGGCGACGGCATGGACTCTCGCGGACGCCGGCGGCCACGACGTCCGGCCATGACACAGGCCCCGCCGCTCGAAAGCGGCGGGGCCTGTGCCCACATGGGATGAGTGGAGATGGCGGGAATCGAACCCGCGTCCAACGGTGCGGAAGGAGGGCTTCTCCGTGTGCAGTCGGCTGTGCTTTTCTCGGCCCCGGAGATCACGCCGACAAGTCTCCGACGGGCCCAGTCACTGTTTGGTTTCCCTCTTCACCCCGTGACCGGGATCAAGGTTTAGTCCCCTAGATGATGCCAGGATCCGGGTCGGGAACACCCCCGGGCTGACACTCCCTTAAGTAGGGGAGCCGCTGCTCGCTACCTGAAAATCAGGCAGCGAGGGCGAGCTCGCCCTGGGAGACAGATCGCTTGGAATTGGCGATTATTTTTTTCGGCCTGTGGTTTACGAGATCATGGCCGCTTCCTCGACACGCTTCCCCTGCTTCGACAGCCGCTGTCGAAACCGATCATCCCCATGTTGATTTTTCAAACCGTGCGCCCTGCGTGGGGTGCAGGTGCCATCGTACGTGACCAACGCGGGTCGGTGCCAGCGTATTCCCCCACCCGCCGGAGACCCCCGGTGACGTGCGGGGACCTACGCCCCCTGCCTCCGGCGCACCGCGGAGACCGCCCGCTCCGTCTCGCGCCGGTCCTGCTTCTCGCGGAGGGTCTGGCGCTTGTCGTACTCCTTCTTGCCCTTCGCCAGCGCGATCTCGACCTTGGCGCGGCCGTCCTTGAAGTACAGGGCGAGGGGCACGATGGTGTGCCCCGTCTCCTGGGACTTGGACTCCAGCTTGTCGATCTCGAGGCGGTGCAGCAGCAGCTTCCGCTTGCGCCGGGCGCTGTGGTTGGTCCAGGTGCCCTGGCTGTACTCCGGCACATGCACGTTGTGCAGCCACGCCTCGTGCCCGTCGATCTGCACGAAGCCGTCGGCCAGCGACGCTCGTCCCTGGCGCAGCGACTTCACCTCGGTACCGGAGAGGACCAGACCGGCCTCGTAGGTGTCGATGATGAGGTAGTCGTGCCGCGCCTTCTTGTTCTGCGCGATCATCTTGCGCCCTTTTTCCTTAGCCATAGTGCCGTCCATTTTCGCACTACGGAGGGGGCCGCGGGAAAGTCGATTACGACGGGCCGGCGAGGCCGCGCAGCAGAGTCTCGGCCCGCTGGAGGGCCCCGTCGTCGGTTTCCAGGTCGGGCGTGATGCCCCGGCCGTCGACTCCCCGGCCCGAGGGGGTGCGGTAGTGCCCGACGGTCAGCTCCGCCACGGAGCCGTCGGGCAGCCTGCTCGGCATCTGGACCGAGCCCTTGCCGAAGGTGCGGGAGCCCACGACGAGGGCCCGTCCGCGGTCCTGAACAGCACCGGTGAGAAGCTCGGCCGCGCTCATCGTCCCGCCGTCGACGAGCGCGACCAGGGGTCTCGTCGTGTCGCCGCCGGGCTCGGCGTGCAGGGCGCGCTGCTCGCCGTCGACGTCGTACGTGGCGACCAGGCCGCCGTCGAGGAAGGCGGAGGCGGCGGTGACGGCCTCGGTGACCAGGCCGCCGGAGTTGGCGCGCAGGTCGAGGACGATGCCGGCGCCGCGCGGGGCCTGCCGGACGGCCTCGCGGATCTGTTCGCCGGAGCCCTTGGTGAAGGTGTCGACCCGAATGACGGTGACCGAACCGGCGACCTCCCGGACGCTGACCGAGTCCGTGGACAGCCGGGCCCGGCGCAGGGTCTCGCTCCACGCGCGCGTGCCGCGCTCCAGGCCGAGCCGGACGGTGGTGCCGGCGGTGGCTTCGGTGGCGTCCCCGCGCAGTAAGGAGACGACCTCGGTGACGGGCCGCCCGTCGGTCCGCTCGCCGTCGACGCTGCGCAGCACGTCCCCGGGGCGGATCCCGGAGGCGGCCGCGGGCGAGCCGGAGCGCACCTTCGTCACCTCGATACGGCCGTCCCGTTCGCTGCGGGCCCACAGGCCGACGCCGGTGTACTGGCCGTCGAGGGACTCCTCGAACTCCTCGTACTCGCCCTGGGAGTAGACGGCGCCCCAGCGGTCCCCGCTGCGGCTGACCGCGCGCTTCGCGGCCTCCATCGGGGACTTTCCGTCGGCCATGGCCTCCTCGGCGGCCCTGGCGACATCGGCGTGGTGCCCGGCCGGGGTGGCCGAACGGGCCTCGTCGGGAGCGGACTTGCGGTCGGCCTGCGGGAGGGACCCGGTGGCCGCTCCGGCGACGAGCACGCTCGTGAAGAGCAAGGTCAGGGCGGCCCCGCGGCGGATGCGGCGGGGCTGACAGAACGGGTCACGACCTGACATGCCGGTGAGTCTAGGACAAGGGGAAGGGCCGTACGGCGGGTTGACCGCACGGCCCCTCTTGGCATGTGTCACACCTTCAAGTACTTGCGCAGCGCGAAGAACGCGGCCAACGCCGGCATCAGGAGGCTCGTGGCGAGGATGAGCGGCAACTTGGTCAGGACCGCGTCCCAGCCGATGAAGTTGATCAGATTCAGCTTCTCGGACAGCGCCAGACCGTGGTCGATGATGAAGTATCTGGCGACCACCAGGAAGCCGCAGGCGACCGTGCCGCCGATGAGTCCGGCGACCGCGGCCTCCATGATGAACGGCGCCTGGATGTAGAAGCCCGAGGCGCCGACCAGGCGCATGATGCCGGTCTCGCGCCGCCGGCTGAACGCCGAGACGCGCACGGTGTTGACGATCAGCATCAGCGCGACGACGAGCATCAGCGCCATCACCGCCCGCGCCGCCCAGTTCATGCCGTTGAGCAGTCCGAACAGATTGTCCAGAATGCCCTTTTGGTCCTGAACGGACTGCACGCCGTCCCGCCCGTCGAAGGCGGTCGCGATGACCTGGTACTTCTGCGGGTCCTTCAGCTTGATGCGGTACGACTCCTGCATCTGGTCAGGCGTGAGGGAGCTGGCCAGCGGGGAGTCGCCGAACTGCTCCTTGTAGTGCTTGTACGCCTGGTCCTGGGACTCGTACGTGACCTTCTCGACCACACCTATCTTGCCGAGGTCGGTCTGGATCTGCTTCTTCTGGTCGTCGGTCACCGCGCCCTTGGCGCAGTTGGGGTCGGACTCGGCGTCGCTCTTGTTGCAGAGGAAGACCGAGACGTTGACCTTGTCGTACCAGTAGCCCTTCATGGTGTTGACCTGGTCGCTCATCAGGAGCGACCCGCCGAACAGGGCGAGCGACAGGGCGACGGAGACGATGACGGCGAAGGTCATCGTCAGGTTGCGGCGGAGACCGACGCCGATCTCCGACAGGACGAACTGGGCGCGCATGGCGACTGGTTATGCCTTTCCGTGATCTCGGGTGCGGTCTCAGTGCTGGTAGCCGTAGACACCGCGGGCCTGGTCGCGGACGAGGCGGCCCTTCTCCAGTTCGATGACGCGCTTGCGCATCTGGTCGACGATGTTCTGGTCGTGCGTGGCCATCACCACGGTCGTGCCCGTCCGGTTGATGCGGTCGAGCAGCTTCATGATGCCGACGGAGGTCTGCGGGTCGAGGTTGCCGGTGGGCTCGTCGGCGATGAGCAGCTTGGGCCGGTTGACGAAGGCCCGCGCGATGGCGACGCGCTGCTGCTCACCACCGGACAGCTCGCCGGGCATCCGGTCGTCCTTGCCGCCGAGGCCGACGAGGTCGAGCACCTGCGGGACGGACTTGCGGATCTCGCCGCGCGACTTGCCGATGACCTCCTGCGCGAAGGCGACGTTCTCGCCGACCGTCTTGTTCGGCAGCAGGCGGAAGTCCTGGAAGACCGTCCCCAGCTGGCGCCGCATCTGCGGCACCTTCCAGTTGGAGAGGCGTGCGAGGTCCTTGCCCAGGACGTGCACCTGCCCGTGACTGCACCGCTCCTCGCGGAGGATCAGCCGCAGGAAGGTGGACTTTCCGGAGCCGGAGGACCCCACGAGGAAGACGAACTCGCCCTTCTCGACCTCCAGGGAGACATCCCTGAGGGCGGGGCGGGTCTGCTTGGGGTAGACCTTGGAGACGTTGTCGAATCGGATCACGGATGCACCACGGGTCGCCGGGGGTAGATGAGCGTGACCATACGCGAACCGGGGAGCCGACCGCAGTCACCGACAGTGGTTGCGCAAGGGATGTGCCGTTTTGTACGTCCCTGTGAGAGCGAGCCGCGCGCCCCCCGGAGGAACCTGGCACAGTGGAGAGGGAACGTTCGCACCCGCACGAGCGTTACAGACAAGGAACCGGCGCAAGGAGGGCGAGCGCATGACGTACGACCGGTTGGTGTGCGCGAACTGCGCGGCCCCAGTGAGCGAGGGCAGGTGCCCCGTGTGCCGCGCGAACCGCGAGCGGCTGCAGCAGGAGAACTTCCTCGCGAATCTGAACCCGATGACGCTGATCGCACTGCTGACGGTGCTGATCGCCGCGGTGGCGCTGCTGGCGCACCAGACCGCGTAGCACCCGCGGACCACGGACACCCCACAGACACGGCCGAGGGCCCGGAGCGTTTCGCTCCGGGCCCTTGGCTTCGCGCTGTGCCTACGGTCCGTACGGACGTGGCTACCGTCAGGCGGCAGCCCCGCCGCGGCCGCCCACGAGGCGCGGCAGGAGGCGGAAGCCGACACCGCCGGCGATCATCGTGGCGGCGCCGATCACCAGGAAGGTGGTCTGCGCGGCACCCGTCTCGGCGAGCTCCGCGCCGTTGCCCTGGGCCTGGGCCTGGCCCTGCGGGGCCGCCGGGGTGGAGTCCGAGCCGGTGTCCGTGATGGAGGAGGAGCCCTCCTCCTGCGGGGAGGTGCCGCCGTCGGGGTCGGTGTTGTTGCCGCCGCCGTTGTTGCCACCGTTGCCGTTGCCGCCACCGTTGCCGTTCCCGTTGCCCGGGTCGGTCGGCGCGTCGGTCGGGTCCTCGGTCGGCTCGGTGGGCTCGTCCGTGGGCTCCGTCGGCTCGTCCGTGGGCTCCTCGGTCGACGGCGGGTCGGTCGGGAGGTCCGTGGGCGGGTCGGTGGGGAGCTCGGTCGGCGGGTCGGTCGGCGTCGGGGACGGCGACTCGTCGGCGCACAGGATGCCGAGCAGGCAGTCCTCGGTCTCCGCGGCGGATGCGGCACCGGCGGCGGTCAGCGAGGCACCGGCCGCGATCACGGCGCCGGCCGCTATCCGTGCGACACGGATCCGCGTCTTCTTCGTCATGTGGTTGCTACCCCCAGTAGCTCGTCAGTGAGGCAGGGCTCGGGGCTGCGATCGACAGGGCGGCTGCGGTGAAGAAGCCCCCCGGTTCACATGCGCCCCAGAGACACGCATGCCGCGCTTTACCCTTCCCATTTTTCAAGAACACGTCAAGGGCGTTTGCGGGCGCCATGTCCAACTCTGGGAGCTATGCGGAGAGTCGAACTCTGTGAGTGTGATGTAAAACCCAGACATCCGGGCACAGAAAAGGCAACCGCCGCGCTCAGGGCGGCAGTTGCCTTGTCGACAAACTTACTTCTCCTGCTGCTTGCGCCAGCGAATTCCGGCCTCGAGGAATCCGTCGACCTCACCGTTGAAAACGGCCTCGGGGTTACCGACCTCGAACTCGGTGCGCAGGTCCTTGACCATCTGGTACGGGTGCAGCACGTACGAACGCATCTGGTTGCCCCAGGAGTTGCCACCGTCGCCCTTGAGGGCGTCCATCTTGGCCTGTTCCTCCTGGCGGCGCCGCTCCAGCAGCTTGGCCTGGAGCACGTTCATGGCCGTCGCCTTGTTCTGGATCTGCGACCGCTCGTTCTGGCAGGAGACGACGATGCCGGTGGGGATGTGGGTGAGGCGCACCGCGGAGTCGGTGGTGTTGACGCCCTGGCCGCCGGGGCCGGACGAGCGGTACACGTCGACCCGCAGTTCGGACTCGTCGATCTCGATGTGGTCGGTCTGTTCGACCACGGGCAGGACCTCGACGCCCGCGAAGGAGGTCTGGCGGCGCCCCTGGTTGTCGAAGGGCGAGATGCGCACGAGCCGGTGCGTGCCCTGCTCGACGGAGAGCGTGCCGTACGCGTAGGGCGCCTGGACGGCGAAGGTGGTCGACTTGATGCCGGCCTCCTCCGCGTACGACGTCTCGTAGATCTCGGTCTTGTAGCCGCGCTGCTCGGCCCAGCGCAGGTACATGCGCTGGAGCTTCTCGGCGAAGTCGGCGGCGTCGACGCCGCCGGCCTCGGCGCGGATGTTCACCAGGGCCTCACGGGAGTCGTACTCGCCGGAGAGGAGGGTGCGGACCTCCATCTCGTCCAGCGCCTTCTTCACCGAGGCGAGCTCGGACTCGGCCTCGGCGCGGGTGTCCGGGTCGTCCTCCTCCTCGGCCATCTCGAAGAGAACGCCCAGGTCGTCGAGGCGACCGCGCAGGGCCTCGGCCTTGCGCACCTCGGCCTGGAGGTGGGACAGCTTACTGGTGATCTTCTGCGCCTCATCGGGGTTGTCCCACAGGGACGGCGCGGCCGCCTGCTCCTCGAGCACGGCGATGTCTGCCCTCATCTTGTCGAGGTCCAGAACGGCCTCGATCGACTCCATGGTCGAGGAGAGGGACTTGAGCTCTTCGGATACATCGACGACTGCCACGCCTCCAGCGTAACGGCTCCGCCCGGCGGCCATCGCCGGGCGGGCGGAGACGACGTCCGAAGGGGGCCGGGCCCTCCGGCGCCGCCGGAGGTCAAGAGGGAAGGCGCATGCCGAGTGCCCGGTGTACGGCGGCACGGCGTCATCGGCCACCCGGCATCGGCGGCCAGGGCCGGACGCGACCGCCGATGCCATCGGCTCGCGCTGTTCCCCGGGCACGGTCCGGGAGCGGCGGAGCCGAGCCCGGTGTCCGGAGGTGCCGGGACATCGGTGACCCGGACGCGACCACCGCCATCGGCCCGTGCCGTTGCCCGGACCGGGTCAGGGCGACTGCGGGGCCGAGTTCCTCGTGTCCTGGGGAGGGGTGCTCGCGTCGTCGTCCGACGTGGACAGCCACACGCCGACGCCGATCGCGGCCACGAGGGCGACCGCGCCCGCTCCGAGCGCCAGACGGCGGCGCCGGGCGGCGGCGCGGTTGCGGGCCGAGCCGGGCCGCGGTGTGCCCGTCGTGCGCGGGGCGCGGGCGGTGCCGTGGGCGCCGCCGGCCAGTTCGTCGGGGGCGGGGACGCGCATCGAGGTGTGGGTGTCCCGGTTGGAGTCGGCCGGCTTCGCGCCCGGCACCAAGGGGACGGCGCCGCGTCTGCGGATCCGCTCCGCGGCCGGCGCCGGTCCGGCCGGCTGCTCCTCCCGGTCGGCCTCCTCGGACTCCGTGTCCGGCTCGTCCACCTCCAGCGGCGGCATGCCCGCCAGCATCGGCAGCAGCTCCCGCAGCCGCGCCCCGAGCTCCGAGGCCCGCAGCCGCGAGGCCGGCGCCTTGGCCAGGCACTGCACGAGCAGTTGCCACAGCTCGTCGGGGATGCCGGGCAGCGGGACGACCGTCTCCGTGACGTGCCGGCGCAGCACCGCGCCCGGATGGCCGCCGCCGAACGGGGTGAACCCCGCGAGCAGCTCGTACAGCACCGTGGCGAGCGCGTAGATGTCGACGGACGCGCGCGGGGGCAGGCCCTCGACGATCTCGGGGGCGAGGTAGTCCGGCGTGCCGATGATCTTCGTGGCCTTGGTCCGGCGCGGGGTGTCGATGAGCTTGGCCACGCCGAAGTCGGTGAGCAGCGCGCGGTGGGAGCCGCCGGGGCCGAGCGGGCCCTGCATGTCCAGGAGCACGTTCTCCGGCTTCACGTCCCGGTGCACGACGCCCGCGGCGTGCGCGGCCGCCAGGCCGTCGGCGATGTCGGCCGCGATCGCCACGGCCGCCTCGGGCGGCAGCCGGCGTTCCCGCTCCAGCCGGGTCCTGAGGTCCGTACCGCGGACGAGGTCCATGACCAGCGCCAGGTCGTTGCCGTCCACCACCAGGTCGCGCACGGACACGACGTGCGGGTGCTCCAGGCCGAGCAGCGCCGTCCGCTCCTGCACGAAGCGTCCGACGAGTTCCTGGTCGGACGCGAGGTCCTCGCGCAGCAGCTTGATGGCGACCGGGCCCTCGGGGCCCTCGCCCAGCCACACCGTGCCGGCGCTGCCCCGCCCCAGGATCTGGTGGGCGGTGTACCGGCTGCCGATCTTCCGTGCCAAGGCTGCTCCTACCGACGCGTGTTGTCGCTAAAACTACGCGCAGGAGGAGCCAACCTTCACCGCCCGGGCGGAAATCACCCGCCAGGTGTCGACAAATCACCAACCCCGCATGGCGGTTCGGGTCAGTTCGTGCCCGAAGAGCCGCCGAGCTTCTCGATCCAGCCGGTCACCGTGCTGAACCAGTCGGTGAGCTGGTCCCAGTAGCCCTTGCCGGTGCCGATCCACTCCTGGAGCGGGCTCAGTTCCCAGATCAGCCAGCCGGCGACGAACAGGATGACGATCGTGAAGAGGCAGCCCTTCAGACAGCCGAGCCCGGGGATCCGCATCGGGTTGGCGCTGCGCTGCCGCGGCTGCCGGGGCTCGCGCTGCGGCTGCTGGGGCTGCTGCGGCTGAGGAGGCGGCGGGGGCGGGGCGTAGCGCTGCGGCTGCTGGGGCTGATGCTGCGGGGCGTACTGCTGGGGCTGCTGCTGCGGATGGCCGTAGCCGGGTCCGGGCTGGGGCTGCCTGCCTCGCTGCGGGGGCTGCTGCGGCCGGGCGACCTGGCGCTGGGGGCGGCGGCGCAGTGGGTCCTGGCCCGGGTCGAGGTAGTTCTGGACCTGCGTCTGCTCGTTGCGGTCGCGGGCGGCCCGCAGCTGGTTCTGCCAGGGGTGCGGGTCCTCGGGCCCGCCGCCCTGGCCCTGCTGGCCGGGGTGGCCGGGCGCTCCCGGCGGGACCGGCGGCATGACGGCGGTCGGGTCGGCCGCGCCCCGGTGGGGCAGGACCGAGGTGGGGTCGGAGGCGCCGGCCGGGCCGCCGGTGTGCGGCATGACGCTGGTCGCCGCGTTCGGGTCGTACGAACCCGCGCCCTGCGGGAGGACCTGGGTGGGGTCGGCCCCGCCGGACATGTCCGGGACGGGCGCGGGCGCCGGGTCGGGCGCCAGGAGCATGCCGACGCCCTCGGCGGCGGCGATCTGCGCGGAGTTCGCGTGCACGCCGATGCCCTCGGCGACGACGCGCAGGCCGCGGGCGAGGTTCTCGGCGCTGGGCCGCTCGTCCGGGTTCTTGCGCAGACAGCGCTCGATGACCGTCCACAGCGGGTCCGGGACGGTGGAGGGACGGCGCGGCTCGGCGCTCAGGTGCTGGTGCAGCACCTCGAGGGCGGAGCCGCCGGCGAACGGCGGACGGCCGGTGACCAGCTCGTACAGCAGGATGCCGGCGCCGTAGATGTCGACGGCGGAGGTCTGCGGACGGCCCTCGGCTCCCTCGGGCGCGACATACGCCGGGGTGCCGACGAACTCCTGGGTGCGGGTCAGCCCCGGGGAGTCGGCGAGGCGGGCGATGCCGAAGTCGGTCAGCAGCGGGTGCATCCGGCCGTCGTACTGCTGGAGCAGGACGTTCGCCGGCTTGAGGTCGCGGTGGACGACGCCGTCGGCGTGGCTGGCGGCGAGCGCGTCGGCAATCTGGGCGGTGAGCAGGGCCGCGGCGACGGGGCTGAAGGGGCCGTTGTCGCGCAGGTAGTGGTGCAGGTCGGGGCCCTCGACGAGGTCCATGACCAGGGCCAGCAGATCACCCTCGACCACCAGGTCACGGACCCGGACGATGTTCGGGTGGGTCAGCCGGAGCAGGACGGAGCGCTCCCGGAGGAACCGCATCACGACGTCCGCGTCGTTGGCCAGCTCCTCCTTGAGGACCTTGATGGCGACGGTCTCGCCGGGCTGCCCCGGCACGGCCGCCTCGGCGCCCGCGGTCTCGCGCTGGCGGGCTCGCCAGACGGTGCCCGTGGCGCCGCGTCCGAGCGGCTCCTCGAGCAGGTACTTGCTGCCTACCGGCCGCACGTCATGCGCTCCCTGCTGCTTGCCTTGCCTGCTGGCCTGTGTCCGACCCACTGTAGTGCCGCGATGCCGGGGACCGGCGTGTCGGCTTTCTGTGGGTCTTACGTAGCCGTTCTCACATCCGTTCGAAGCAAAGACGCTCACCTCGGTCTTGTGGTTGCCGGGAATGAACGTGACCGATCTCAAGACGTCGCCTGTGGGTCATCTCTCAGGCACTTTTGCGGGCAGAGCCGACCAATCAAGATCACCTTTTCCCGAGCGAGGGGCGCGGTGTCAGTGGCAGGTGCGAGGATGCCTGCAGGTATTGGCCGACGTGCTGGGGCGGGGTGGGGGACTCCGCGCCCGGGCAGAAGGGACCGCTGACGGCGATGCAGATCCGGCTGACCGTCGTAGATCCGCTGGGCCCGTCGGCGCCGGCGCAGGGCCGCGCCCCACGCAGCGACGTGCTGGTCACGGCGCCCGCCGGTACGGCGCTCGCGGCGGTGTCCTCGGCGCTCGCCCAGGTGGTCTCCGGCGGGGACGGCTCGGGCACGGTGGTGCTGTACGCCGGGGAGCAGCGGCTCGACGCCCAGCGCTGCACGCTCGGCGAGCCCCCGCTGACCGACGGCGCGGTGCTGTCCGTGGGCGCACCGGGCGAGCCGGAGCCGCACCCCGAGCTGGACGACGCCCCGGCCCAGCTCCAGGTCGTCGCCGGCCCCGACGCCGGCGGCGTCCATCTGCTGCACGGCGGCGAGATCCGCATCGGCCGCTCCGCCGACGCCGACGTGCCCCTGGACGACCCGGACGTCTCCCGGCTGCACTGCGCGGTGACCGTGGGCGCCGACGGCCGTGTCGCGGTCGCCGACCTGGACTCCACGAACGGCACGTCGCTGGACGGCAGGCCGGTGGGCGGCCGAGCCGTCCGGTTCGCGCCCGGGGCGCTGCTGCGGATCGGCGAGTCGGCGCTGCGTCTTGCTCCCGCCGGAGGACCGGGCGCCCGGGTCGGCACGACGCCGGACGGGGAGGGCCACGTGCGCGTGCCGGGCCCCGCCGGAGACGGCCCGACGACCCACCCGCGCGCGGCGCACCCCACCCCGGCCGGCCCTTCCGGCCCCACGCGGCACGCCTACGGCTCGGCGGCCTGGGGCACGCCGGCCACCGCCGGGCAGGGCTCCGCCGACTCGGCCATGGTGCCGGGGCAGGGCGGGGCACCCCGGGTCGAGAGCAGAGGTGCGGCGGCGGCCGAGCGTGGAGCGCACTCGGGGCCCGGACAGGGCAGGTCCGGTCCCGTGCCGGGTGCGCGGGGGCTGCGGGTCTCGGGGGCCCGGGGAGACGCTGCCGGTGTCTCTACTGAGGACTCCACGCGTGCTGCGTCCGGGGAAGAGACGCGAGCGGCCTCACCGGACGGGGTGGTTCGTGCCCCCCGGCAGCGCGGTGCCGGTGAGGGCTCGTCGCCCATGGCCGCCCCGGACGGCCCGGCCCGGACGTCCCGGCCGCGCGATGCCTCGCAGGCGGGGCCCGGCTTCGGGGACACCCATGCGGGTCGCTTTGGCGCGGGGGCGTTGGGCGGGGCGTTCGGCGGTGGCGGGGGTGACGGCATCGGTGGGGCGCATGGCACTGGTGGGGCCCACGGCGCTGGTGGGGCGCATGGCACCGGTGGGGCTTACGGCACCGGTAGGGCTGACGGCATCGGTGGGACCTACGGCGCCGCTGAGGCCCACAGCGCCGGTGGGGCCCACAGCGCCGGTGAGTCATACGGCACCGGTGGGTCTTACGGCCCCGGCGGGGCCCACGGCGCCGGTTCTCGGGCCGGAGCCGTCGGCGGGCCCGCTGCCGCCGATGCCGGGCCCGCTTCAGCTGCCGCCGGGCCGGGACAGGACGCTCATTCCGGTGGCGGCCAGGGGCAGGGCACCCCGGCCGGCTCCCCGGACGAGCCCTCCGGGCGCGGCCGCAAGGGCACTCCCCTCCGGGGTACCGACATACCGCAAGGGACCCGCAGGCGTGGCGGGCTCGGGGCGTGGGCCCGGCGGCTGGCCGGTGGGCGCGGCGAGCAGGGGCCGGACCCGCGCGAGACGTACGGGGACGAGCCTGCCGGCGGGACGGCGGAGCGGGCGGCCGTCGTGTCGGCGGTGCCGGAGACCTGGCCGGATCCGGCCACCCTGCTGCTGACGGCACTGGGTCCGGGGCCCCGGCTCTGGGAGCGCGGTCCGGGCCACCCGGAGGCGCTCGCGGTGCGCCTCGGCACGGCCGACCGTGCGGTGCCGGACGGCTCGGGCCTGCTGCCCGCGGTGCCGGTGACCGCCGGGCTGCGCGAGGTCGGCGCCCTGGGGCTCGCCGGGCCTCGGGCGCGGCTCGGCGGACTGGCCCGGGCCCTGCTGGCCCAGCTCACCGCGTTGCACTCCCCCGACATGCTGGAGATCGTCCTGATCGCCGCGGACCGCTCCCGCCCGTTGGAGGAGCGCACCGCCGAGTGGTCCTGGCTGGGCTGGCTGCCACATGTCCGTCCCGGGCACGGCCAGGACTGCCGGCTGCTCCTCGCCCACGACCGGGAACAGGCGGCGGCCCGCACCGACGAGCTCCTCCGCCGTCTGGAGGACCAGCTGGCGGAGGCGGGAGCCGGGAGCGCCGAGCCCCTCACCGGCCACCCGGCCCCGGACGACGCCCCCGGTACCGACGCTGCCGCCCCCTTCCCCGGCCCGTTCACCGTGCTCGTCGTGGACGGCGACCCCGGCGGGGCCGATCTGCGCGAGGCCGTGGCGCGGCTGGCGGCGGAGGGCCCGCGGGCCGGAATACACGTGGTATGTCTGGCCGAGACGGCCGCCGCCTCCCCGGCCTCGCCGGTGACGGAGACATACGAGGCGGCCTGCGCGGTGTCTCCGACGTTCCGGCAGTGCGGCGCGGTCGCGCTGCTCAGCGGGGATGTGGCGACGGCGCTGCGGCTGATGCGCGTGGCCAGGGCCGGGGCGGGCTCCGCGCCGGCCGGTCACGGCACCGTCGCCACCGTCGACGCGGTCTCTCCCGCCTGGGCGGAGCGGTTCGCGCGGGCGCTGGCGCCCCTGCGGACGGACGCCGCGACGAGCGAGCGGCAGCCGCGGGTCTCCGCTCCGCTGCCCCAGGCGGCCCGGCTGCTGGACGAGCTGGGCCTGGCCCGGGCCACCCCGGCGTCGCTGATGGCGCGCTGGGCGGACGCGGCCGACGACGCGGACGCGCTGGGCGGCCGGGTGCGCGCGGTGCTGGGCGCCGGGCCGCGCGGCCCGGTCGGCGTGGATCTCGCGGCCCAGGGACCGCATCTGCTGATCGAGGGCCCGCCGGGCAGTGGCCGCACCGAGCTGCTGCGGGCGATCGTCGCGTCCCTGGCCGCCGCCGAGCGGCCGGACCGGCTGGGCATCGTGCTGGTCGACGGCCGGGGCGGCTCCGGCACGGGCGCCGGGCACGGGGAGGGGCTGCGGGTGTGTACGGACGTACCGCATGTGACCACGCATCTCTCGGCCCACGACCCGGTCCGGATGCGGGAATTCGCGCAGTCCCTGAGCGCCGAGCTGAAGCGGCGCGCCGAGCTGCTGGGCCGGTCCGATTTCGCCGAGTGGCACAGCGGCCGTGAGCTGTCGGGCCGTATGGTCGCCCAGCGCACGGCCACGGCCCGCGGCGGAGTCCCGGGCGAGCCGGCCGCCGGGGCCGGTGCCGGGGATCTCGACTCCCCGTCCAGTTCGACCATGCGGCTGCGGCCCGGAGCGGCCCGGCGGCGGACGGAGGCGGCGCCGCCGCTGCCCCGGCTCGTCGTGGTCGTCGACGATCTGGACGCCCTGGTCTCCCCGTCGCTCGGCTCGACCGGGCGGCCCGCCGCCGGCTCGGTGATGCGCGCGCTGGAGGCCGTGGCCCGGGAGGGCGAGCGACTGGGCGTCCACCTGGTGACGGCCTCCGGCCCGTGCCCCCGTACGGCGGAGACGGAGCCGGCCCGCCGGGCCACCCTGCGCGTCGCGCTCGACGCCCCGGCCCCCGGCCCGGACGAGCCCGCGCCCGGCCGGGGCAGCCTGACGTGCTCCGACGGGCGGGTCACACCGCTCCAGGGCGGGCGGGTCACCGGCCGGATCCCCCGGACGGCGACCCTGCGCCCCACGGTCGTACCGCTGGAATGGCACCGCATGGGTGACCCTCCGGCCCGGCGTCCGGTGCGGGAACTCGGAAACGGCCCGACCGACCTGGCACTGTTGGCCAGCGCGCTGGAAAGGGCGGCGAGGGAGGTCTCGGCGGCAGAGGTGCCGTCACTTCTGTAGCACTCGCCAGCACGCGTGCGTGGTGCTGGCCGGATGCCGACCCCATCCGATGATCAGAGGTTCAGCCGCTGGTCACGAGGGGGTCACGATCCCCCGCTTGACAGCCGACGCCATCTTGCCGCCCCGCACACCCGGGCGTAGACCAGATCGCACGGGAGCGCGCTCGACGTTCGACGAGGAACGAAGAACGGGGCAGTCATGCGCATGACGAGCAGCACCATCCGGACACGCTGGTCGCCCGAGAAGGCGACCCCTCAGAGCCGCAGAGCCACCAGGGCAGCGGCCGCCGTCGCCGCGGGAGCGCTCGCGCTCTCGCTCACCGCCTGCGGAAGCAGCGACAACGACAGCGGTGGAAGCACGGGCGACATCCAGCAGACCGCCGACAACGTCACCCTTCCGAAGCTGGACGGGACGAGCCTCGAGGTCGCCGCCGTGTGGAGCGGCACCGAACAGGCCAACTTCAAGAAGGTCCTGGAGGAATTCGAGAAGCGCACGGGCGCCACGGTCACGTTCGTGCCCGCGCAGGACCCGATCATCAACTTCATCGGCTCGAAGGTGGCCGGCGGGCAGCCGCCGGACATCGCGATGCTGCCGCAGCCGGGCGCCATCAAACAGGCCGTCGACAAGGGCTGGGCCAAGCCTCTCGGCTCCGAAGCCCTCAAGGAGCTCGGCGAGAACTACTCGCAGGGCTGGCAGGACATCGGCAAGGTAGGAGGCAAGGAGTACGGCGTCTACTACAAGGCCGCCAACAAGTCCCTGATCTGGTACAACAACCAGGTCTTCGAGAACGCGGGGGCCAGTGAGCCCGAGACCTGGCCGGATCTGCTCAACACCGCGCAGACGGTCTTCGACTCCGGCGTCACCCCGTTCTCCATCGGCGCCGCCGAGGGCTGGACGCTGACCGACTGGTTCGAGAACGTCTACCTCTCCCAGGCGGGCCCGGAGAAGTACGACCAGCTGGCCAAGCACGAGATCAAGTGGACGGACCCGTCCGTGAAGGACGCGCTGACCACCCTCGCGCAGGTCTGGGGCAAGCCCGACTGGATCGCTGGCGGGGCGAACGGGGCGTTGCAGACCGACTTCCCGGCCTCCGTCAACCAGGTCTTCACCGGCGGGGACCAGCCCAAGGCGGCCATGGTCTCCGCGGGTGACTTCGCGCAGGTCAACATCCCGTCGAGCATGAAGATCGGGACGGACGCGAAGGTGTTCCCGTTCCCCGCGGTAGGTGACAACGGCCCGGTGGTCTCGGGCGGTGACGCGGCCGTGATCCTGGAGGACTCGAAGGGCTCCCAGGCCCTGGCCACCTGGCTCGCCTCCCCCGACGCGGCGGAGATCCAGGCCAAGCTGGGCGGCTACCTCTCGCCGAACAAGAACGTGCCGAACTCCGCGTATCCGAACGCGGTGCAGCAGAAGATCGCCAAGGCGCTCATCGACGCCGGTGACGACTTCCGCTTCGACATGTCCGACCAGGCCCCACAGGCCTTCGGCGGCACGCCCGGCAAGGGTGAGTGGAAGATCCTCCAGGACTTCCTGAAGAACCCGAAGGACATCGCGGGTACGCAGGCGAAGCTGGAGGCCGAAGCGGCCGCGGCCTACGGGAACTGATGCCATGACGTCTGCCACGGCGGCAGGGGGCAGCGGGCCCCCTGCCGCCCCCAAGACGCGCAAGAGTGTGACCGGCACCCGCAGGACCGTCGCGGCGCTGTTCCTGCTGCCCGCGCTCGTCCTGCTCGGCGCGCTCGTGGTGTACCCGATCGGGTACTCGGTCGTACGCAGCTTCTACGACCAGTCCGGTGAAGGCTTCGCCGGAATAGACAACTACAAGTCCCTCTTCACCGACGAGGGCATCCGCACCGCGCTGAAGAACAACATCATCTGGGTGGTGTTCGCGCCGACGGTCGCGACGGCGCTCGGCCTGATCTTCGCGGTGCTGACCGAACGGGTGCGTTGGGGTACGGCGTTCAAGCTGGTCGTCTTCATGCCGATGGCGATCTCGATGCTGGCGGCGGGCATCATCTTCCGCCTGGTGTACGACCAGGATCCGGACAAGGGCGTGGCGAACGCGGTGTGGGTGGGCGTGCACGACACGTTCGCCCCGTCGTCGGCGTTCCCGAAGGCCCATCCGGGCCGGGAATCGCCGCTGGAACCGGCCGGCGGCGGCGCGTTCATCACCAAGTCGCCCGTGCGCGCGGGCGAGACCGTCTCGCTGCCCCTGGTGGGTGTGGCGCCCGATCTGATGCCGGACGACGCGAAGACCGCGGTGGCGCCGAAGCCCGAGCCGGACAAGGTCACCGGTACGACCTGGCAGGACTTCACGCGCGGCAAGGGCGTCGGCAAGCTCAACGGGATCGACCCGGCCGAACTGGGCTACGCCGGCATGAAGGTCGAGGCGGTGAAGGACGGCAGGGTGGTGGCGTCGGCGACGGCGGCCGACGACGGCACCTTCACCCTGCCCGCCTCGGCCGACGGGGCCCAAATCCGGCTCCCCGCAAGCAACTTCGCGGAGCCCTACAACGGTTTGGACTGGCTCGGCCCGTCCCTGGTCACCCCGTCCATCATCGGCTCGTACATCTGGATGTGGGCGGGATTCGCGATGGTGCTGATCGCGGCCGGGCTGGCGAGCGTGCCCCGGGAGTTGCTGGAGGCCGCCCGGGTCGACGGCGCGTCCGAGTGGCAGGTGTTCAGACGGGTCACGGTGCCGCTGCTGGCGCCGGTCCTCGCGGTCGTCATGGTCACCCTGATGATCAACGTGCTGAAGGTCTTCGACCTGGTCTTCATCATCGCCCCCGGCTCCTCCCAGGACGACGCGAACGTCCTGGCCCTGGAGCTGTACCGCAAGGGCTTCTCCGAGGACCAGCCGGGCATCGCCAGCGCCATCTCGGTGTTCCTGCTGCTGCTGGTGATCCCGGTGATGTGGTTCAACGTACGCAGGCTCAGGCGGGAGGTGCGGCGATGAAGGCGAAACAGTCGCTGGGGTCCCGGCTCGCCGAGGGCGTCAGCGGTGGGCTGCTGCGGGTGTTCCTCATCGTGGTCGGCCTGTTCTGGCTGGTGCCGACGATCGGTCTGCTGCTGTCCAGCCTCCGCTCGCCGGAGAACATCGCGGCGAGCGGCTGGTGGAAGGTGTTCACGGAGCCGTCGCAGATCACCTTCGACAGCTACGCGAAGTTGCTGGAGAACGACGACATCACCAGTTCCCTGCTGAACACGGTGTGGATCACCGTCCCGGCGACCCTGCTGGTCGTGATCATCGGCTCGCTGGCGGGCTACGCCTTCGCCTGGATGGAGTTCCCGGGCCGGGACTGGTGGTTCCTCGGGGTGGTCGGCCTGTTGGTCGTACCGGTGCAGGTCGCGCTGATCCCGATCGCCGAACTCTTCGGCAACATCGGCATCTTCGGCACGGTGCTCGGCGTGGTGCTCTTCCACGTCGGCTTCGGCCTGCCGTTCGCGGTGTTCCTGCTGCGGAACTTCTTCGCCGAGATCCCGAGAGAACTGCTGGAGGCCGCGCGCCTGGACGGAGCGGGTGAACTGCGCCTGTTCTTCCGTGTCGTGATGCCGCTGGGCGGCCCGGCGATCGCCGCCCTCGGCATCTTCCAGTTCCTCTGGGTGTGGAACGACCTGCTGGTCGCGCTGATCTTCTCGGACTCCGGGAGCCAGCCGATCACGGTCGCGCTCCAGACCCAGGTACGGCAGTTCGGCAACAACATCGACGTGCTGGCACCCGGCGCGTTCATCTCGATGGTGATCCCGCTGGCCGTCTTCTTCGCGTTCCAGCGGCAGTTCGTGTCCGGCGTGATGGCCGGAGCGGTCAAGTAGCCGTAACAATAAGGGAGTTGAGGGGGCGGGCCGGTGGCGGGCCGCCCCTTCGGCATTCCCCCGGATGACGTAGCCGCCGTAACCAAGTGGCCCTCCCGGCCGTTCCCGGGCCGAACGCCCGCGCCGACCGATGGATGGCCTCTTGCCCAGGTTCAGTGTCATTGTCCCCGCGTACCAGGTTCAGGCGTACCTGCACGAATGTCTGGAGTCGGTGCTCTCCCAGTCCTGTCCCGATCTGGAACTGATCGTCGTCGACGACTGCTCGCCGGACGCGTGCGGCGCGATCATCGACGAGTTCGCCGCCCGCGACGCGCGTGTGCTGCCCGTCCATCTGCCCGAGAACGTCGGCCTGGGTCCCGCCCGCAACGCCGGCGTGGCCCACGCGAGCGGCGACTATCTGCTGTTCCTCGACAGCGACGACACCCTCACGCCCCACGCGCTGCGCTCCATCGCCGACCGGCTGAAGGAGACCGGCGAGCCGGACGTCCTGGTCTTCGACTACGCGCGCACCTACTGGACGGGCGAGGCGGTCCGCAACCAGGCGGCCCTGCAGCTCTCCGAGGCGGGCCCGGCCCCGTTCCGCCTGGAGGACCGGCCGGGCCTGCTGAAGCTGCTGATGGTCGCCTGGAACAAGGCCTACCGGCGGGAGTTCGTCGAGGAGAAGGGGTTCGCCTTCCCGCCCGGCTACTACGAGGACACGCCGTGGACGTACCCGGTGCTGATGACGGCCGAGTCGATCGCGACCCTCGACCGCGTCTGTGTGCACTACCGGCAGCGGCGGCTGGGCAGCATCCTGCGCACCACCAGCGAGCGTCACTTCGACGTCTTCGACCAGTACGACCGGATGTTCGCGTACCTCGATGAGCGCCCGGAGCTGGACCGGTGGCGGCCGGCGCTGTTCCGCCGCATGGTCCACCACCTGGCGATCGTGTACTCCCGGCGGGACCGGCTGCCGCGCGGCTCGCGGGCGGACTTCCTGCGCCGGGCCCGCGCCCACTACCGCCGCTATCGCGTCCCGGGCCCGCCCGTCCCGCTGCGCGCCCGGGTGCACCACACCCTGATCCGCTTCGGCCTGCACCGCACCTACCGCACGCTCCAGCTGACGGCGGCCCTGCACCGCGCCACCGCCCGGACCACCACAAAGCTGCTGCACGGCCTGCGGACCGCCGTACTCAAGGTCCACTACGGCGTCCAGCGCTGCCTCCCCGTGCGCTCCGACCGTGCCGTCTTCGCCGCCTACGACGGCCGCGGCCACGGCTGCAACCCGGGCGCGCTGGAGTCCGCGGTCCGCGACCTCGCGCCGCATGTGCGCACGGCCTGGATCGCCCGTCCCGAGCACCACCACGCGAGCCCGCCGGGCCCGCGCTGCCTCGTCCCCGGCTCCGCCGCCTACTGGACGGCGCTCGCCCGCTCCCGGTACCTGGTCAGCAACACGGACTTCGACCACCGCCTGGTGAAGCGCCGGGGCCAGGTCCTGATCCAGACCGGGCAGGGCACCCCGCTGGGGCACATCGGCCTGGACCTCCAGGAACGCCCGGCGGCGGCGCGCGGCAGGGACTTCGCCCGGCTGCTCAAGGGCGTCGACCAGTGGGACTACGTGCTGTCCGCCAACCGCCACACCACCCTGACCCAGGAGCGCGTCCACCCCGGCCGCTACACCACGCTGGAGTACGGCTACCCGCGCAACGACGTGTTCCGGACGGCGACCACGGCGGACGTGGCCCGGCTGCGCGCCTCGCTGGGCATCCCGGAGGGCACGGTGGCGATCCTGTACGCGCCGACCCACCGCGACTACCGCCGCTCCCAGCACCGCACCCTCGACCTCCAGCGGATCGTGCGCCGCCTCGGCCCGCGCTTCATCGTCCTGGCCCGCGCCCACCACGCCTACGGCGCCCCGCTGGCCACCACCCGCGGCCGGGTCGTCGACGTCAGCGACCACCCGAGCGTGGAGTCGCTCTGCCTGGCCTCGGACGCCCTGGTCACGGACTACTCGTCGCTGATGTTCGACTACGCCAACCTGGACCGGCCGATCGTGATCCACGCCGACGACTGGGAGGCGTACGAGGCGGCGCGCGGCACCTACTTCGATCTGCGGGCCTCCCCGCCGGGCGCCCTCGCGCGGGGCGAGGACGAGCTGATCGACATCTTCGCCACCGGCCACTGGCGGGGCTCCCGCTCGACCCAGCTGCGCGCGGCGTTCCGCGAGCGGTTCTGCGCCTATGACGACGGACGGGCCGCCGAGCGGGTCGTCCGCCGTGTCGTTCTCGGGGAGTCGGAGCTGCCGCCGGTCGTCCCGCTCGGCGAGCGCCGCCCGGCGCCGTCGGCGGCGGCCTCGCTGGCGCGTGAGCCGCTCGCCACGGTGCCGCGCCCGGCCGGTCCCTTGTCCTGAGAAGCCTCCAAGCCCTCGACAGAAAGACAGAAAGAGCAGAATGCCCCGCTTCAGCATCGTCGTCCCGTCCCATGGGGTCGCCGGCCGGCTGTCACTGGCGCTGGACTCGATCCTCGCCCAGTCGTTCGGCGACTTCGAGCTGATCCCGGTGTGCGACGCACCCGACGCACCGGCGGCCGACGTCGTCGCCGGGTACGCCGAGCGGGACTCCCGGGTGACGCCGGTGCACTCCCCGCCCTCGGCCGGTCTGGCCGGGGCGCGCAACACCGGGCTGCGGGCGGCCGTCGGCGGCCATGTGCTGTTCCTCGACGGCGACGACGTCCTGGTCCCAGAGGCACTGGCGGCACTGGACGCCCGGCTGAGCGCGGTGGGCGACGTCGACGCGCTGTACTTCGAGCACGAGCGCACCCCCTGGTGGGAGGGCGAGCCGGCCAACCCGGCAGCGCCCCTGCTGGCCAGGACCCCGGACGGGCCCTTCTCCCCCGACCGGGCCCCCGAGCTGACGGGCGTGACACTCCCGGCGTGGAGCGCGGTCTACCGCCGGGCCTTCCTCACCGAGCGGGACATCGCCTTCCCCGGGGACCACTTCACCGACGTCGGGTTCGGCGCCCTGGTCGCCCTGCGGGCGGAGCGGATGGCGGCCCTGCGCACGGTCGTCGTCCGGCATCTGCTGCGCCGGCAGGGCAACCGGCTGAACCTTCCGGGCGGGCACCACACCGAACTGCTCGACCAGACCGAGCTGGTGCTGACGCGGGCGGCGGAGCAGGGGCTGTCGGCGGACCGGCTGAAGCCGCTGTTCACCCAGCTCTTCGCCGCCGTACTGAAGACGGCCGCCCACCCCCGGCGGCTGCCGGCCGGGCGGCGCGCCTTCTTCCGCCGGGCGTGCGCCCTCTACCGACGGCACCGCCCCGCCGGTTACCGGGCGCCCGGCGGCAGCCTCGGTGTCCAGCACCGGCTGCTGGCGGCCGGTTCGTACCCGGCGTTCCGCACCCTGCGCGCCGCCAACCAGGGGGCGCTGCGGGCCGCCGCGCTGCTCCCGCGCCCCCGAGGGCTGCGCACCCGGCTGCGCTACGCGGTGAGCCTGCGCCTCCCCCTCGACAAGAACCTCGCCGTGTACTGCGCGTACTGGGGCCGGGGCTACGTCTGCAACCCGGCCGCGATCCACGCCAAGGCCCGCGAACTCGCCCCGCACCTGCGCTCGGTGTTCCTGGTGGAGCCCGATGCGGTGGACACAGTGCCGAAGGACGTGGAGTACGCGGTCATCGGCAGCCGGAAGTACTGGGAGGCGCTGGCCCGCGCCCGGTACCTGGTCAACAACGCCAACTTCGCGGACGCCGTGGTCAAGCGCCCCGGCAGCACGCACCTCCAGACCCAGCACGGGACCCCGCTGAAGACGATGGGCGCCGACCAGGCGACGTATCCCGTGGTGGCCGCGGCGACGGGGAGCTTCGCCAGACTGCTGGCCCGGGTGGACCGCTGGGACTACAACCTCACCTCCAACCGCCACTCCACCGAGATGTGGGAGAAGGCGTTCCCCGGGGCGCACGAGACCCTCGAGTACGGCTATCCGCGCAACGACGTCTACTGCACGGCGTCCGCCGAGGACGTCGCCCGCGTCCGCAAGGAACTCGGCGTCCCCGAGGGCAAGAAGGCGATCCTCTACGCCCCCACGCACCGCGACTACGCCACCGGCTTCGCGTCCGGCCTGGACCTGGCCGAGTTCTGCGAGGCGATCGGCGACGAGTACGTGGTGCTGCTGCGCGCCCACTACTTCTACGACCAGGGGCCCGGCCGGGGCGGCGGCCGGATCATCGACGTCACGGGGCACCGCTCGTCCGAGGACGTGTGCCTGGCCGCCGACGCGCTGGTCACCGACTACTCGTCGATCATGTTCGACTACGCCAACCTGGACCGGCCGATCGTCGTGTACGCCGACGACTGGGACGTCTACCGGGAGACCCGGGGCGTCTACTTCGACCTGATGGAGCTCCCGCCCGGCCGGGTCACCCGTACGCCCGAGGAGCTGGCGGCGGCCTTCACCGACGGCGGCTACGCGGACGAGTCCGCGACGGCCCTGCGCGCCGCGTTCCGGGAGCGCTTCTGCCAGTTCGACGACGGGCGGGCCGCCGAGCGCGTCGTACGCCGGGTGCTGCTGGGGGAGCCGCCCGAGGCGATCCCGCCCGTGATCCCGCTCGCGGAGCGCGTCCCGGCCCCCGCCGCCACCCTCGTAAGGAGCTGACCGAAGAAGTGCCCCGCTTCAGCATCATCGTCCCCGTCTACAAGGTGCAGGGCTTCCTGCGCGAGTGTCTCGACTCGGTGCTCTCCCAGTCCTACGGCGACTTCGAGGTGATCGCCGTGGACGACCGCTCCCCCGACGGCAGCGGCGCGATCCTCGACGAGTACGCCGCGCGCGACGCCCGGGTGCGGGTGCTGCACCTGTCCCAGAACGTCGGCCTGGGCCGGGCCCGCAACGCCGGACGGGAGCAGGCGGCCGGCGACTACGTCCTGTTCCTCGACAGCGACGACCGCTACACGCCGGGTCTGCTGGCCGCCGTGGCGGCGCGTCTGGAGGCGACCGGCGACCCGGACATCCTGGTCTTCGACCATGTGCGCACCCACTGGTGGGGCCGGGGCGGGCGCAGCGAGGCGGCGGACCTGCTGGCCGAGGCGGGCACGGAGACGTTCGGCATCCGGGAGAACCCGCGGTACCTGAACCTGTTCCTCGTCGCCTGGAACAAGGCGTACCGGCGCGCCTTCCTCAAGGAGCACGGCCTGGAGTACGCGCCGGGGCTGTACGAGGACGCGCCGGTCACCTACCGGGCGATGGTGCTGGCGGACCGCATCGCCTGTCTGGGCCGGATCGGGGTGGAGTACCGGCAGCGCAGACAGGGCGCGATCACCAGGACGCCGGGGCGGCGGCACTTCGAGATCTTCCCGCAGTACGAAGGCCTGTTCGCGTTCCTGGAGCGGCGCCCCGACCTCGACTGGGCACGGCCGCCGCTGCTGGAGCGGGCGCTGGACCACATGCTGTTCGTGCTGGCCCGCGAGGACCGGGTGCGGCCCGCGGACCGGGGCGACTTCTACCGCGAGATCCGCTCCTTCCACCGCCGTCACCTCCCCGAGGGCGGCTTCCCCCAGCCGGACGGCTGGCGCGGGGTCGAGATGCGGCTGCTGGCCTCGGCGCCCTACGCGTCGTACGCGGCGGTGCGCGGTCTGCGGGACCTGCGCGCGAGTGCCCTGGGCAGAAAGCGGCGGGTGGCGCGGAAGGCATCGGGGACGCTTCTGCGCACCTGGTACGCGGCCCAGTCGAAGCGCCCGCTCGATCCGCACCTCGCCGTCTACTCGGCGACCCACCACCGGGGCGTGTCCGGCGACCCGGCCGCGATCCACGCCAAGGCGCGCGAGATCGCCCCGCACATCCGGGGCGTGTGGGTGGTCCGGGAGGACGCGGTGGAGGCGCTGCCGCCCGGCATCGACCATGTGACACCGGGCTCGCGGCGCTACCACGAGGTCATGGCGCGGGCCACGTACTGGGTGAACAACGTCAACTGGCCCGGCACCCTCGCCAAGCGGCCCGGCAGCGTCCACATCCACACCCACCAGGGCACCCCGCTCAAGTACATGGGCGCCGACCTGCTGACCAAGCCGGGCGCCCGGCACGGCTTCGATGTGCCGCAGATGCTGCGCCGGGCCGACCGCTGGGACTACAGCCTGGTCGCGGGGCTGCACGCGGAGCGGGCCTGGGAGCGGGCGTACCCGTGCCACTTCACCTCGCTGCGGACCGGCAGTCCGCGCAACGACGTCCTGGTCGGCGCGGACCCGCAGCGGGGCCCGCAGGTGCGCGAGCGGCTCGGCATCCCTGCCGGTCACACGGTCGTGCTGTACGCGCCGACCCGGCGCGACTACCGCAAGGGCGGCCATGTCGACCGGTTCGACCTGGCCCGCTTCGCCGAGGATCTCGGCCCGGGTCACACCCTCGTCGTCCGGCTGCACCCCTCGCTGGCCGGGGGCGTGGCGCGCGGCCTGGGGCTGGCCGAGCTGCACCGGCGGGGCGTGCTGGTGGACGCGACCGACGAGCCGCACGTCGAGGACGTGCTGCTCGCCTCCGACGTGCTGGTCACCGACTACTCGGCCCTGATGTTCGACTACGCCCTCCTCGACCGGCCGATCGTGGTCCACGCCGACGACTGGGGCGCGTTCGCGGCCAGCCGGGGGGCGTACTTCGACATCACGGCCGACGCGCCGGGGCATGTGTCGCGCTCGTACCGGGAGCTGGCCTGGCTGTTCGCGTCCGGCACCTGGCAGGACGGGGAGTCGGCGCGGCTGCGGGCGGGCTTCCGGGAGCGGTACTGCGAGTTCGAGGACGGGCGGGCCGCCGAGCGGGTCGTACGCCTGCTGATGCTGGGCGAAGGGGGCGGTGCGCAGCTGCCCGCTGCCCGCCGGACCGCTGGTGCCGGTGCGAGGTCCGAGGCGCTGGTCGAGCGATGAGAACACCCGCCACCCCCGAGGCCCTCCCCTCGCTGCCCGGCCAGCGGGCCGCCTCGGCCCGGCCGCCGGCCGCCGCCGAGCGGCCGCGGCCGGTGCACTGGTGGCACGCGGCGCTGGTCGCCGTGCCCACCGCGGCCCTGTTCGTGCTGGGCTACCGGCGGCGCTGGATCTGCGACGACGGGCTGATCTATCTGCGGCCGGTCCGGCAGATCCTGGCGGGCAACGGGCCCGTGTTCAACGTGGGAGAGCGGGCGGAGAGTTCGACCGGCACCCTGTGGCAGTGGCTGCTCGCGCTCGCCGCCTGGGTCACCGGCGAGGACCCCGCGTTCCTCGCGGTCGGGCTCGGACTGCTGCTGAGCGCCGCCGGGTTCGGGCTCGCCCTGTACGCCACGTGCCGGCTGCACCGGGGCGCGAGGCTGCTGCTCCCGGCGGGGGTGTGCGTGCTGCTGGCCGTGCCGCCGTTCTGGTCGTACATGACCTCGGGCCTGGAGAGCGGCCTTGGCGCCTTCTGGACCGGCCTGTCCTGGTGGCTGCTGACACGTACCCGGCGCGGGCAGCCGACCCGGCCGGTGTACACGGCCGCCTTCGTGTTCGGGCTTGGTCCGCTGGTCCGGCCCGACCTCGCGGTGGTCACGGCGTGCTTCCTGGCGGCGCAGTGGTGGGTGCTGCGCCCCTCCCGGCGGGGCACCGCCGCGATGCTGGCCTCGGCGGGAGCGCTGCCGCTGGCGTACGAGGTCTTCCGGGCGGGGTACTACGGGATCCTGGTGCCGCTGCCCGCCATCGCCAAGGAGGCGGGCGCCAGCGACTGGGGCCGGGGCGCGGGCTATGTGCAGGAGACGCTCGGGCCGTACTGGCTGTGGCCGGTCGTCCCCGTGCTCGGCGCGCTGACCGTCCTGCTGGTGCGGCGCACCCGCCGGGAACGGCGCTACCGCGCCCCGGAGCGGACCTCGCTCGCGGTGTTGCTGGCGCCGCCGACCGCGGGCCTGCTGCTGTCCGCGTACGTCATCCGGGTCGGCGGTGACTACATGCACGCGCGCATGATCCTGCCCGCCCTTCTGCTGCTGCTCCTGCCGGTGCTGGTCGTTCCGGCGAACCGATTCACCGGTGTCGCGAGCGCGCTGCTGCTGGTGTGGCTGTGCGCCGCGGTCAGCCCGCTGCGGACGCCGTTCGACGTGCGCGGCACGCCCGGGTCGTTCAATGTGCGCAGCTCCGACGTGGAGGCCCTCGGCGACCACAACCCGGTGCGCACCGGCACCTGGGTGGCCAACTGGCCCGCCCTGCCGGAGGGGCGCGGCATGCTGGCGGAGGCGGTGCGCGCGCCCGGGCCGACGCTGCTGTACTTCGACTCCCGGCGGCGGCTGCACGCCACGCCGATGCGGCCGGACTCCCGGTACCACGTGGTGATCGTCGGCCGTCATCTCGGCGTCACGGGGGCCGCGGCACCGCTCGACGCCTATGTCAACGACGCCTGGGGGCTGGCCAGTCCCGTCGGCGCGCATCTCGCGCTGGAGCGGTGGAGCTGGCCCGGGCACGAGAAGTTCCTGCGCAACCACTGGGTCTTCGCGGAGTGGGCCGTGCGGCACCCCCCGCAGCGCGATCTGCTGCGGGCCGGGGCCTCGCTGGAGACGGTCGTGGCGGCCCGGGCCGCGCTGGACTGCGGTGAACTGGCCGAGCTGAAGGAGTCGGTGCGCGCGCCGCTCACCGCCGAGCGGTTCTGGCGGAACCTCACGGGGTCCGTCGAGCGGACGGGGTTCCGGTTCGCCCGCTGGCCCGCGACGGCGGAGCAGGCCCTGTGCGACTGACCCGATGAGGTGACCCGGGGTCAGGGCATGCGTGGGGCGGGAACATCTGGCGCATGCCCGCCCCCACTTCTAGGAGCGCCTCGGTCCTCGTCCGGCGGACCGTGCGCGGTGCGACGGCGCTGCGCGGCGGGCCGATGGGCCGGCTCACCCCGTACCGGCTCTTCGGCACCCTGTTCTGGCTGGTGATGACGCTGGCGTACTGGCGGGTGCCGCTGTGCTGCGACGCCGGAGTGCACGCGGCGGTCGTGGAGCGGCTCAGGGCCGATCTGCTCCACCCGGCCCACCCCATGGCGGACCTGCCGGGCGAGGGCAGTCCGTACTACAGCCCCTACGCCGTCGCGCAAGGCGCCTTGGCACGGCTGACGGGGCTGTCCGGCTGGGGAGTCCTGAAGCTCGCGGGGCCGGTGCATCTGCTGGTACTGCTGACGGGGCTCGGCCGTTTCGTCCGGACCCTCACCCCGCGTCCCTGGGCGCCGGTGGCGGCTCTGCTGTTCATGACGCTGCTGTGGGGCACGGCGCGGATCCCGTGGAGCGGCCTCGGTCTGCTGCCGATGACGACGAACCTGGGCCATCCGTCCGCGCTCGCGATCGGGCTGACGCTCTGGGCGTGGGCCTGGACGGCGACCCGTGCGCGTGAGGACGCCCCCGCCGTGCGGTTCGTCGGTCCGAGCGGGCTCGGCGGCCTGCCGGGGTACGCGGGGCTCGGCGCCCTGTACGGGCTGCTCCTGCTCACCCACTTCGTCACGGCCGCCTCGGCGCTCATCGGCGCGGTGGCGATCGTGGCGTCCCGGCAGCGCGGCTGGCGCCGGCCGGTCGTGGCGCGCTGGGCGCTCGCCGGGGTGGTCTGCGGGGCGGTCGCGGTGGCATGGCCGTACTACGGCGTGCTGGATCTGGTGGGCGGGGCCGGCGGGGACACGAGGGACCGGCGGCTGTACGAGGAGATGTTCGCCGGCTCCTGGCTGGCGCTGCTCGGGCTGCCCGCGCTGTGGGTGCGGGCGCGCGGGACCTCGCGTGATCCGCTGGTGCTGATGTTCCTGCTGGAGTGCCCGCTGGTCGCGTACGGCTGGGTGAGCGGGCACTACGCGTACGCCGGTGCCCTGTGGGCCGTACTGCTGCCGCCGCAGTGCGCACTGGCGGTGGAGCTGGCGGCGCCCCGGCCCTGGCGGCGGGCCCGGAAGGTGCTGGGCGGGGCGGCGACGGCCGGGGTGTGCGCCGGGTTCGTCACCGTGCACGCCGGGGCGGTCGTGCCGCGCTCGGTCGACCCGGTGGGGTTCGCGCAGCCCGTGCGCCCGCCGGCGTACGACTGGGCGGCACGGCACATCGGGCCGGGCGAGGTGGTGATCACCGACGGGTACCCGGCCGGCGACTCCATCGCCGGGTACGGGCCGAACCTCGTCGCGCCCGTCCGGTCCGACCCGGCCCTGGACGAGCGGGTGCGGGAGCGCCGGGCGGCCGATGTCCGGGCCTATCTGTCCCCTGGTTCGACCCGCGCCCAGCGTGCCGCCGTCGTCCGCCGCTACCACGTGCGCTGGCTGCTGCTGACGCGCTGGCACCCGGCGCCCGAGGAGGCCGTGGTGGTGGCGTGGAGCGGGGAGACGGGGGAGGTGCTGGCGCGGGTCGGGGGTGACGCGCGGGTGGTTACTCGATGACGAGGTCGACCTCGATGTTGCCGCGGGTGGCGTTGGAGTAGGGGCAGACCTGGTGGGCCTGTTCGACCAGCTTGCGGCCGGTCGCCTCGTCCACGCTGTCGGGCAGCTCGACGCGCAGCGTGACGGCGAGACCGAAGCCCTCGCCCTGCTTGCCGATGGAGACCTCGGCGGTCACGGCGGCGTCGCTGACGTCGACCTTGGCCCCGCGGCCGACGAGGCCGAGGGCGCTGCCGAAGCAGGCGGCGTAACCGGCGGCGAAGAGCTGCTCCGGGTTGGTGCCCTGGCCGTTGCCGCCCAGCGCCTGCGGCATGCCCAGCGCGAGGTCCAGCGTGCCGTCGGAGCTGACGGTGCGGCCCTCGCGGCCGTGGGTGGCGGTGGCGACAGCGGTGTAGAGCGCGTCCATGGAAATCTCCCTCTCGCATCACGTTCCGGCGGCCCGCTTCCGGGCCGCCTGACACCCATGATTAGAGCACACAATTAAGTTGTGTGCAATTGAATGGTGGGATCGAGCTACCCTGGAAGCATGAACACGCCGGACGACGACTGGCTCCGACTGGACCAGCAGATCTGCTTCTCCCTGCACGCGGCCTCCCGCGCCTTCAACGGCGTCTACCGCGTGATCCTCAAGGACCTCGGGCTCACCTACCCGCAGTACCTGGTGATGCTGGTGCTCTGGGAACAGGGCGAGCTGCCCGTGAAGAAGCTCGGGGAGCACCTGCGTCTCGACTCCGGCACCCTGTCGCCGCTGCTCAAGCGGCTGGAGGCGGCCGGTCTCGTGCGCCGGGAGCGCAGCGCGCGCGACGAACGGTCGGTGGAGGTGCGGCTGACCGAGGAGGGTGCCGCGATGCGGACGCGGGCGCTCCAGGTGCCGCGCCGGATCGCGGGCGCGACCGGCTTCGACGCGACCGAGGTGCGCGCCCTGCGGGCCCGCCTCGACGAGCTCACCTCCGCGCTGGACGCGGCGGCACTCTCGGAGGTGCCGGGCGGGACACCGGGGCGGGCGTAGCACTGTAGGGCGTAGGGCGTTTTATCGCTTTCACGTCATTCACCCGATTTACGATCCGTAGTAATGAATGCCGCTGTGGATGCCGACAGGCCTCGCCCCCAGGTCGCCGTCGTGGTCATCGGCTACGACGACGCCGCCCATGTGACGGACGCCGTGCGCTCGGCGCTCGCGCAGGGCCCGGCCGTGCGCGAGGTCGTGGCCGTCGACGACTGCTCGGCGGACGGCAGCGCCGGCCTCCTCGACCGGCTCGCCGCGTCGGAACCCCGCCTCAGGGTGATCCGCCGCCGGGTCAACAGCGGCGGCTGCGGCACCCCGCGCAACACCGGGCTCGACGCGGTGACGTCGCCGTACGTGATGTTCCTGGACAGCGACGACGTCCTGCCGCCCGGTGCGGTCGACGCGCTGCTCGGGGCCGTGACGGGCGCGCACGCGGAGGTCGCGGGCGGGCTGTGCGTACGCCGGGAGCTGCCGTCGGGGCGTGAAGTGCCCTGGCAGGCGCGCCTCTACGCGTTGCACGCCGCCGTGCCGCGCCCCGCGCAGCGCCCGCAACTCGTCCACGACACGCTCTGCGTCAACAAGCTCTACCGCACCGCCTTCCTGCGCGAGCACCGCATCCGCTTCCCCGAGGGCCGTTTCCCGTACGAGGACGTCGTCTTCTCCGCGCGCGTGCTGGCCGCCGCCCCGCGCATCGCCTTGATCCCGGACCTGGTCTACGTCTGGCATGTGCGCCGGTCCGCCGAGCGGCTGTCGATCTCCCTGGACCGGGCCGGCGTGGACAACTGGCGGGCCCGGACGGAGGCGTGCCGGCAGGCGTACGAGATCCTGCTGGGCGCCGGGCAGAAGGAACTCGCGCGGGCCGCACGCGCCAAGTTCCTCGACCACGAGGTGCGGATGTACGTGCGCGAGCTGGGCCTGCGGGACGCCGCCTACCGGCGCGCGTGGTGGGAGCTGACGCGGGCGCATCTCGCCGAGTACGACGCCGACGACTGGGCGCGCAACCCGGCCGCTCCGGGCCGGCTGGCCGGGCGGGTCGTCCTGGCCGCCCCGGAGCCGCGCGACCTGCCCCGGCTGCGGGAACTGGCAGCCCGTCCGGCCCGCCTCTGTCCGCCGTACGCCCGTGCCGCCGACGGCACGCCCGTCTGGTCGGAGGACCTTCCGCAGATCTCCCTGGAGCACCTGCTGACCCGGCCGGTGCGCGCGCTGCCCCTCGCCGTGGACGCGGAGCTGCGGCCACGCGCGCGTGGCGCCCGGCTGCGGCTGCGCCTGCACGAGCTGTACGGCCGGGTGGAGCGGGCGGGCCCGGAGGCGGTGGAGGTGGAGTGGCGACACCGGGACGACGGGGACGCCGGCGTCCCCGTCGTGGCGACGGAGTTCGCGGTGGCCGCCGGCGGCTGGTCGGCCGAGGCGGAGCTCGACCTCCCCGCGCTGGCCGCGCTCGGTACGGGCACCTGGGACCTGCGCCTTCGCCTCCGCTTCCGGGACGGCGCGAGCCGCGAGGTCACGGCGCACGCGCTCGCGGGCGCCGGCCTGCTGCGCCGCAGTGCCGTCCCGAGCGCCCGGTACGGCGTGGTGCTCGTGCAGCCGTACGCCACCCACTCCGGCGCGCTGGCGCTGCGGGTGGCGCCCGGCGCGCGCGGTGTGCTGTCCGTCGTACGCGCGCGACTGCGCCGCCTGCTTCAGTCAACTGCCCGGCGCTAAAGCGCCGGGCTTGCGCAACGGGCACCACTGGCGGTGATGCTGCGTTCGCGTCCGGCCCCGCCCCGCTGGCGCGGTGGTGGGGCGGGGGCCGTTGACGGGGCCCCGCGTCGCCACAACTGCCACGCACGAGCGCGGATGTTGCGGGAGCCATTGCGGTCTGCGTGATCAACGAATCCGCAGTTCCGGCACGCGAAGCAGGCCTGGGAGACCCGGTTCGCCTTGTCGATGTGCCCGCATTCGGCGCAGGTGCGGGAGGTGTACGCCGGGTCGACGTACACCACCGGCACTCCCGCTCGGCGGGCCTTGTACGCGATGAACTGCCCCAGCTGGGCAAAGGCCCAGCTGGAGTGGGTGGCCCGTTGGGGCTTGCGGAGCCGTACCCGTTCGCGGATGCCCGTCAGCTCTTCCAGGGCGATCCCGCGACCGGTGCGTTCTGCCTCGGCCACCACGTGTTTGGCGATCTTGTGGTTGATGTCCTTCGCCCGTCGCGCTTCCTTGCGCCTGCGTTTGTTCAGGCGGCGCTTGGCGGAGGGTGTGTTCTTCTTCTGGAGTTTGGCGCGCAGGGTCCGTTCCCGGGTGCGGGCGCGGTTGATCTCGCGTCCGGCCATGATCTCGCCGTCGGAGGTGGTGGCGATGTTGACGATGCCCAGGTCGACGCCGAGGAAGTCGTGCGGATCGGTGTTCGGCTCGGGCTCGGGGACCTCGCAGGTCGCCAGGAGGAACCACGTGCCGTCCCGGCACAGCAAGTCCGACTCGCCCTTGCGGTACAGGGCCAGCGTGGCCAGCTGTTCCGCAGAGGCAGTGAAGGCCACGTCCTTGATGCGCCCGGCCACGGTCCAGACCGAGACCCGCCGCTCGGCGATCTGCCAGGACAACATCCGGTCGTCATACGGCTGCGCCCCTTCCGGCCGGAAGACGATCGGCTTCTCGGTGGCCTTTTGGTACCGCTTCGAGCCGGGCCTGCCCAGATTCCCCGCCGCCCGGTTCGCCTTCAGCGTGGCGTACGCGTCGCACGTCTTCTTGATCACGTGCTGGGCGGCCTGCGCCCCCAGCCCCCACCGCGTCTTGATCTCGCCGTACGTGTGCTCACGCAGCGCGAAGTTCCGCTTTACGTCCTTCTCGAACGCCACACCGCTGGCCCAGGTGGCTGCCTCGTTGCAGGCGCGCAGAGTCGCCTCAAGTGCCGCCGCCTGCTGGGGCGTCGGCAGCAGTCTCACCTGCATGGTCAGCTTCACGATCACCCAACGTACACACACGTACGACAACCCACCGCACGTTCCCGCTTGATCACCCGACCGGGTGAACCCGTCACCGCACACCCTCCCGCTCCGCGGGAGACGACACCCGGTAGCGATACCGCGGCGCTGCGCGCGCCTGCTTCACTGGATGGACGACGGGCCAACTGACGAGGGGACGGTCGCACATGACCTGGTTGATCACCGGCGGTGCCGGCTACATCGGCGCGCACGTCGTACGGGCGATGACCGCTGCGGGGGAAGGGGCGGTGGTCTACGACGACCTGTCCACCGGTATCGCCGGGCGCGTGCCCGAGGGGGTGCCGCTGGTGGTGGGCTCGACGCTGGACGCCGAGCGGCTCGCGCGCACCCTCGCGGACCACGCGGTCACCGGCGTCGTCCATCTCGCGGCGAAGAAGCAGGTGGGAGAGTCGGTCGAGCAGCCGCTGCGCTACTACCGGGAGAACGTCGAGGGCCTGCGGATCCTGCTGGACGCGGTCACGGCGGCGAAGGTGCCGTCCTTCGTGTTCTCCTCCTCGGCGGCGGTGTACGGCATGCCGGACGTGGACCTGGTCACGGAGGAGACGCCCTGCGTGCCGATGTCGCCCTACGGCGAGACGAAGCTGGCCGGTGAGTGGCTGGTCCGCGCGACGGGCCGGGCGAGCGGTCTTTCGACGGCGTCCCTGCGGTACTTCAACGTGGCGGGTGCGGCGAGCCCGGAGCTCGCGGACACGGGGGTCTTCAACCTCGTACCCATGGTCTTCGAGAAGCTCACAGCGGACGCGCCGCCGCGGATCTTCGGCGACGACTACGAGACCCCGGACGGCACCTGCGTACGCGACTACATCCACGTCGTCGACCTGGCCGAGGCCCATGTCGCGGCGGCCCGGGCACTGCGCTCCTCCCCCGGCCGCGCCCTCACGCTCAACATCGGCCGGGGCGAGGGCGTCTCCGTCCGCGAGATGATCGACCGCATCAACGCGGTCACCGGCCACGACCTGCCGCCCACGGTGGCCCCGCGCCGCCCGGGCGATCCGGCCCGCGTCGTCGCCTCGGCCGACCGCGCCGCCACGGAGCTGGGCTGGAAGGCCAGGCACGACGTCCAGGACATGATCGCGTCGGCGTGGGAGGGGTGGGTACGGCTGCACCCGGAGGCGGTGCGGGGCTGAACCCCCGTCACCTGCCGGCGAGCCCCCTCACAACGCCCGCAACGCCCCCGCCGTGGCCCGGGCCAGTGACCCCAGATAGCCCTGCGGCAGCTTCGGGCTGCGGATCACCACCGAGCGCCAGTAGAGCGGGCCCGAGATCAGGTCGAGGGCCAGTTCGTGGTCGAGGCCCTCGCGGAGCTCGCCGCGGCGTTCCGCCGCCGTGACGATGCCGGTCGCGACGCCGTCCTGCCCCTCGCGCAGGGCCTTCTGGAGGGCCTCGGCGATATCGGCGTTGCGGGCCGCCTCGGCCTGGAGGTCGGGGATGATCTGCGAGGCGACGGGGTGGCGCAGGGCGCGGGACGTCACCTCGTACAGCAGCCGCAGGTCGCCCTCCAGGGAGCCGGTGTCCGGCGCGGGCAGACCCTGCACGGCGAGCGCCGAGACGATGTCGAGCACGAGGTGCAGCTTCGAGCGCCAGCGGCGGTACACCGCCGTCTTCCCGACGCCCGCCCGGCGGGCGATCCCCTCGATGGACATCCGCGCGTAGCCGACGGCCGCGAGCTCCTCGAACACGGCCGCCCGGATCGCGTTCGTCACGTCCTCCCGCAGCACGGCCGCCCCCGCGGGGGCCCGGCGGCGCGGACGTGGCTGCGGACGCGGCTGCGGCGGCTCCTCGGCGTTCGCGTTCGTCGTCATGCCGACAGCATAGGGGCGTCACGACGAAACGGTTGCGTTCCGACGTAGAGAAGGCCTACGCTCACGTTGCGACGATACGGTCCCGTTCCGACGTAAGAATTCGTGAAGAGTCTGGTAAAGAACCCACTTTCCCGCTCCTCACGGCCCCAGGTCCCACACCCCTCCCCCCTCTTGCCCCCCCCCCGAACGAAAGCAGCGGATGTGAGCCAGGTCCTCGACACACCGCCCCAGCCACCGACCCCGGCCCCGGCCCCCGCCGCCGACGACCTCGCGGCCCTCGCCGCCCGTCACGGCCTCGCGGTCAGCGGTGCCCGGCCCTCGCTGCCCGCGTACGTGCGTCAGCTGTGGGCCCGCCGCCACTTCATCACCGCGTTCGCCACCGCCAAGCTCACCGCCCAGTACAGCCAGGCGAAGCTGGGCCAGGTCTGGCAGGTGATGACCCCGCTGCTGAACGCGGCGGTCTACTACTTCATCTTCGGCGTCCTGCTCGGCACCAAGCACGGTGTGCCGGACTACATCCCGTTCCTGGTCACGGGCGTGTTCATCTGGACGTTCACACAGAGCTCGATCATGGCGGGCACCCGCGCCATCTCCGGCAACCTGGGCCTCGTCCGCGCCCTGCACTTCCCGCGCGCCGCCCTGCCCCTGTCGTTCTGCCTCCAGCAGCTCCAGCAGCTGCTGTTCTCGATGGGCGCCCTGGTCGTCATCCTGCTCTGCTTCGGGGTGCCGGTCGGCGTGTCCTGGCTGCTGGCGCTGCCCGCGCTGTTCCTGCAGTTCACGTTCAACGCCGGCGTCTCCATGGTCATGGCCCGGATGGGTGCCAAGACCCCGGACATCGCCCAGCTGATGCCGTTCGTGCTGCGCACCTGGATGTATGTCTCGGGCGTCATGTGGAGCATCGACAAGCTGGCCGACAAGGACAGCCTGCCCCGTGTGGTGACGGTCCTGCTGGAGACCAACCCGGCCGCGATCTACATCGACCTGATGCGCTTCGCCCTGATCGACAGCTTCCACGCGAGCCAGCTCCCGGCCCATGTGTGGGCGCTCGCCGCCGGCTGGGCCCTGGTCGCCGGCGTGGGCGGCTTCATCTACTTCTGGAAGGCAGAGGAGACGTACGGCCGTGGCTGAGCACCTGAGTGAGAAGATCCCCACCGTCGTCGCCGACGGCGTCGACATCGTCTACCGCGTCAACGGCACCGGCGCCGGACGAGGCTCCGCGACCGCCGCCCTCAACCGCATCGTGCGCCGCAAGAAGACGGAGAAGGCGGCCGGTGTGCGCCGGGTGCACGCCGTGCGGAACGTGTCCTTCGTCGCGTACAAGGGCGAGGCGATCGGCCTGATCGGCACCAACGGCTCCGGCAAGTCGACCCTGCTGAAGGCCGTGGCCGGACTCCTCCCCGTCGAGAACGGCCGCATCTACACCCACGGCCAGCCCTCCCTGCTCGGCGTCAACGCGGCCCTGATGAACGACCTGACCGGCGAGCGCAATGTGCACCTCGGCGGCCTGGCCATGGGCATGTCCCGCGAGCAGATCAGGGAGCGCTACGAGGAGATCGTCGACTTCTCCGGCATCAACGAGAAGGGCGACTTCATCACGCTGCCGATGCGGACGTACTCCTCCGGCATGGCCGCGCGGCTGCGGTTCTCCATCGCCGCCGCCAAGGACCACGACGTGCTGCTGATCGACGAGGCGCTGGCCACCGGCGACCGCTCCTTCCAGAAGCGCTCCGAACAGCGCATCCGCGAGCTGCGCAAGCACGCGGGCACGGTGTTCCTGGTCAGCCACAACAACAAGTCGATCCGCGACACCTGCGACCGGGTGCTGTGGCTGGAGCGCGGCGAACTGCTCATGGACGGGCCGACGGAGGACGTCCTCAAGGAGTACGAGGCGTTCACCGGGGACAAGTCCGCGAAGCCCAAGCCGAAGGTTCCCGTTCGCTCGTGAGGCGCACTCCGGTCATTCGCTCGTGAGGCGTACTCCGGTCGTTCGCTCGTGAGGCGTACTCCGGTCGGCCGTTTTGTCCTATTGATGAAACCATGACCGAACACGACGCTTCAGTGAGAAGGAGCCCTCGCGATGGCCGAGCTCAGCCTCATCGTCCACGGGGCGAACGTTCAGGACCATCTGACGGAACTCCTCGACTCGCTCGCCGCGCATCCCCTCCCCGACGCCGAGGTGATCGTGGCCGCGGTCGGCGACTGGGCCCGGGAGACGGCCGAGCGGCACACCCCGGACGTCCAGGTGCTGCCGGTGCCTGACGGCATGGGCGACGCGGCGGCCCGCGCGGCGGGCGCGGCCCGGGCCTCGGGCCGCTGGCTGCACTTCGTACACGCCAAGGACGGCCTGCCCGCCGGCGCTCCGCGCACGGTCGCCGAGCGGGTGGCCGAACTGCCCGCCGAGGTGGACGTCCTGCTGCTCGACCACGTCCGCAGCACCTGGCACACCTCCGGCATGCCCTCCCCGAACGGCTCCCTGCTGGCCCGGGCGGGCCGCGCCGACGTGGCCCTCGACGTCTGCGCGCCCCTGTTGCGCCTCACCCCGCTGCTCGGCACCCGCGTCCTGCGCGCGGACTTCTGGCGGGCGCACGAGCAGCAGCTCACCACCGACGACGAGCCGCACGCCGCCCTGGCCGCCCTGCTGCTCGCCGACCGCGTCGCATGCCTGCCACACGTCGCCTACGAGGACCGCGCCCTGCGCCCCGCGAGCCTGCCGCCGGTCACCCCCGAACAGCGCTACGGCCTCGTCGAGCGCTACGAGTCCCTCCTCGACCTCACCCGGGACCGCCCCGCCGCCCACGCCGTGCTCTACGACGTCATGGTCCGCGACTTCCTGCGCGTCTTCGCGCGCGGCGGCATGGAGGAGGAGGTCGCGCGGGAGTTCTTCCGCCGGGCGTCCCTGGCCGCCCTGCGCCGCCGCCCCGAGGGCTACAGCCGCCCCGCCGGCCTCGAAGGCGTCCGCCGCTCCCTGCTCGAAGAGGGCGCCTACGCCAGGTACCGGGCCTTCCAGGCCGTCAACCGCACCCGCCGCACCGCCAAGTCGGCCGTACGGAGCCGCAAGCGCCAGGTCGGCGCCAAACTCCGCGACCACCAGTACCGCCGGGCCCTCGCCCGCCCGGTGAACCCCCACCTCGCGGTGTTCGCGGCGTACTGGAACCGCGGCGTCGCCTGCAACCCCGCCGCGATCGCCGCCGAGCTCTCCGAACTCGCCCCGCAGATCCACCCGGTGTGGGTGGTCACCGAGGAGAACGAGGCCCTCCTCCCGCCCGGCACCGATCATGTCGTGCCCGGCAGCCGCCGCTACTGGGAGGTGCTGGCGACGGCCAAGTACCTCGTCAACAACGTCAACTTCCCCAACGCGGTGGTCAAACGCCCGGACGCGATCCACGTCCAGACCCATCACGGCACGCCGCTGAAGCGCATGGGCCTGGACCAGATGGCGTACCCGGCCGCAGCGCAGGGCCTGGACTTCAAGGCGCTGCTGGAGCGCATCGACAAGTGGGACTACAGCATCTCCGCCAACAGCCACACCACCCGTATGTGGGAGCGCGCGTACCCCTCGCACTACGTCTCCCTCGACCACGGCTATCCGCGCAACGACGTCTACTACACGGCCACGGCCGAGGACATCCGCGCCGTCCGCGACCGCCTCGGCATCGACCCGGGCCGCCGGGCCGTCCTCTACGCGCCGACCCACCGCGACTACGAGGCCGGCTGGACACCGCGCCTGGACCTCGCCGCCCTCGCCGACCGCCTCGGCGATGACACCGTCCTGCTCGTGCGCGGCCACTACTTCTACGGCGGCGCGGCCTCCCCGCTCACCAACCTGCGCCGCACGGGCCGGATCATCGACGTCTCCTCCTACGACCCGGTCGAGGATCTGTGCCTGGCGGCGGACGCCCTGGTCACGGACTACTCCTCGATCATGTTCGACTACGCCAACCTCGACCGGCCGATCGTGATCCACGCCGACGACTGGGAGACGTACCGCACCACCCGCGGCGTCTACTTCGACCTGATGGACCACGCCCCGGGCCCGGTCGCCCGCACCCAGCAGGAGCTGACGGAGATCCTCACCACCGAGGCCTGGCGCGACGAGAGCGCGGCGAAGACCCGGGCCGTCTTCCGGCGCCGGTTCTGCGAGTACGACGACGGACGCGCGGCCGAGCGCGTCGTACGCCGGGTCTTCCTCGGCCAGGACGAACGCTCCCTGCCGCCGGTGCTGCCGATCGAGGAACGCGTCCCGGCCCCGACCCCGCAGGAGGCGACCGCATGAGCACCCCCGACGTCACCGTGACGGTCATCGTCTACAACGACGCCGAACGCCTCACACGCGCGGTCGACTCGGTCCGCCGGCAGACCCATGCGAACGTCGAGATCATCATCAGCGACGACCACTCCACGGACGGAACCGCGGAGGTCGCACGGCATCTCGCGGCTCAGGACCCCCGCGTCCGCCACCTCCGCCTTGAGCAGAACAGCGGCGGCTGCGGCGTCCCGCGCAACCGGGCCCTGGACATCGCCCGGGCGCCGTACCTGATGTTCCTCGACAGCGACGACGAACTCCCCGACGACGCCGTCGCGCTGCTGCTCGCCGCGCACCGCGAACGCGAGATCGACTTCGCGATGGGGGCGGTGCAGCGGGTCCGGGTGGACAACGGCCGCCGCTCGACGTGGATGCCGCACCTGGTCGCCGAGCGCCGCACCCTCGACGGCATCAAGGCCGACCCGCGCCTGCTCTTCGAGCACCTGTCGACGAGCAAGATGTACGCCCGCGCCTTCCTCGACCGGCACGGCCTGCGCTTCCCCGAGGGCATCCACTACGAGGACCAGTTGTTCTCGGCCCAGGCGTACTGCCTGGCCAAGAGCTTCACGATCGTCCCGGAGCCGGTGTACCGCTGGTATGTGGCGCCCTACGCGGCCTCCGAGGCGGCCTCGATATCGAACCAGCGGCACAAGCTCGCCAACGTCCGCGACCGGATCCACGTCCAGCACCTCATCGACACGTTCCTGACCGAGAACGGGCAGGAGTCGCTGCGCGAGGACAAAGACCACAAGTTCCTCAAGCACGACTTCCGGATGTACGCCGGGGACCTGCCCTACCGGGACGAGGAGTGGCTGTCCTCCTTCGCGGACCTGGTCACCCCGTACCTCGACACGCTCTCCCCCGGCGCGTTCGCCCGTCTCCCGCGCGCCGAACGCGTCCTCCTCCAGCTGATCCGCGACCGGCGCCTGGCGGACGCCCGGGTGGCGGCCCGAGGACTGGGCCACGGCGTGGGGCCGCGGCGGATCACGACGGACGGGGAGGGCCGCACGTACTGGGGCGACCGGATCCCCGCCTCCGAGTGGGCCCGCCGCGAACTGGACATCTCGGACCTGGATCTGGAGACCCGGCCCTTCCCGAGCGCCCAGTTCCGCCACGAGATCACGGAGATCACCCGGGGCCCGGGCGCCTCCGTCGACCTCGCGATCCGCACCTACGACCCGGCCCTGCGCCTCCCCGTCGGCCCCCGGCGCGCCACACTCCTCATCGCCCCCGGCGGCCACCGCGTACACGTCCACTTCCGCCTCTCCCCCGTCGGCCCCGGTGTCTTCGAGGGCCACGCCCACCTCGACCTCGCAGCGGCGCTCCTCCCCTTCTACGGCTTCTCCGGAGTCCGCCACCCCCTGCTCCGCCTGCAACACCAGGGCGTCTCCCACACCGGCCTCCTCCTGGCCCCCCTGACCTTCCCGTCCTTCACCCTTCAGGTCCCCCACCACCACCTGACCCTGGAACCCGAAGGCCACGCCCCGGGCCGCCTACAGGCCCGCTGGGAACCGACGGGCACAACAGCCAAACTGATCCGCCCAACAGTCCGCCGCCTGGCCCGCCCCAGGGTCAAACGAGCAGCACGCTTGCTGGCAAGCGCACTGAAGTAGACAGTCCGCCCACCCGTGCCGCCCTAGCTGCGGGCAATCGTGCCGCCAAGGGCGGCACGGGTGGGCGCAGCGGCACCCCGCAGCGCCGGGCTGCGCAACGCCCCGCCCCCAGCGCCAACGCCCAGCACCCAAGAACGAACCTCAGCACCAACCCCCCGCCCCTACCCCAACCGCTTCCGCACCGGCTCCCCCTCCAACGGCGGCGACGCGACACCCCCATGCCGCAAACACTCCGGCCGCCGACACCCCGGCGGCGGCCTCCGCACCGTCGCCCCCGCGATCAACGCCCCCACCACCAGCGCCCCCGCACACCACCCCATCGCCCGCCCGAACGCCGCGTCGAAGGCGGCAGGCTCCCGGTACGCCTCCTCCCCCATCCCCGCCAGCAGCGGCAGCGCCGCCACCGCCACAAGACCCGCCGCCCGGGCCGCCGCGTTGTTGATCCCGCTGGCCAGCCCCGCCCGCGCCACATCCACGGACCCCAGCACCGTCGCCGTCAGCGGCGCCACCAGCATGACCAGGCCCAGCCCGAGCACCAGCAGCGCCGGCAGCACATCGGCCCAGTAGGACGCGCCCGGCCCCACCCGCAGCATCAGCAGCATCCCGGCGGCACACAGCAGCGGCCCCACCGTGAGCGGCAGCCGCGGCCCGATCCGGTCGGCCAGCTCACCGGACCGCGCCGACAGCAACAGCATCAGCACGGTCGTCGGCAGCAGCGCCGTACCGGCCCCGAGGGCGGAGTAGCCCACGACGACCTGGAGCTGGAGAGCCGCGAGGAAGAAGAACCCGCCGAGGGCCGCGTACACACACAGCGTGACGATGTTGATCACCGTGAACTGGCGGGAGGAGAAGATGTCCGGCGGCATCATCGGCTCGGGCCGGCGCCGCTCGACGACCACGAACGCGACGGCCACGGCCACCCCGGCCACCGCCGACACCACCACCGGCAGGCCGCCCTGCCCTGCCTCGATCAGCGCGTACGTCAGCAGCGCGAGCGCCAGCGCCCCCAGCACGGCCCCGAGCACGTCGAACCGCCCGTGTGCCTCACCGTCCCCCGACTCGGGCACATGCCGCAGCGCCACCGGCACGCACACCAGCGCCAGCGGCACGTTCAGCAGGAACACCCACCGCCAGCCCGGACCGTCCACCAGCCAGCCGCCGACGAACGGCCCGACCGCCGCGCCGACACCGCCGAAGCCGGACCACAGACCGACGGCCCGGCCCCGGTCGTCGGGGTGGAAGGACGCCTGGATCAGCGCCAGCGACCCGGGCGTGAGCAGCGCGCCACCCACTCCCTGCAACGCCCGCGCGGCGATCAGCGTCCCCGCGTCCGGCGCGATCCCGCACAGCAGGGAAGCGGCCGCGAACCACACCACGCCGACGACGAACACCTTCCGGCGCCCGAAACGGTCCCCCAGCGCCCCGCCCAGCAGGATCAGACCGGCCAGCGTGACCATGTACGCGTTGACCGTCCACTGCAGGGCGGACAGGTTCGCGTCGAGGTCACGGCCGATGCGCGGCAGCGCGACATTGACGACGGTCGAGTCCAGCATGGCCATGCTGGAACCGAGGACGGTGGTGAGCAGGATCCATCGGCCCTGTGGGGAGGCCAGCCGGACATCGGGCATGCAGGGAGCATACGGAAGAGCCCGGCACCACAGGAGGTGCCGGGCTCAAGCCGTGAAAACGTGACTTACTTGATCTTCGTGCCGGTGGAGCGCAGGTTGCCGCAGGCCTCGACGACGCGCTTGGCCATGGACGCCTCGGCCAGCTTGCCCCAGGTGCGCGGGTCGTAGGTCTTCTTGTTGCCGACCTCGCCGTCGACCTTCAGGACACCGTCGTAGTTGCGGAACATGTGGTCCGCGACCGGGCGGGTGAAGGCGTACTGGGTGTCCGTGTCGAGGTTCATCTTCACGACGCCGTTGTCCAGCGCGGTGGCGATCTCCTCGGCGGTGGAGCCGGAGCCGCCGTGGAAGACGAAGTCGAACGGGGACTGCTTGCCGAACTTGGCGGCGACGCCCTCGTTCAGCTCCTTCAGCAGCTCGGGACGGAGGACGACGTTGCCCGGCTTGTACACGCCGTGCACGTTGCCGAAGGACGCGGCCAGCAGGTAGCGGCCCTTCTCGCCCAGGCCCAGGGCCTCGGCCGTGCGGATCGCGTCGTCGACCGTGGTGTACAGGGAGTCGTTGATCTCGTGCGAGACACCGTCCTCCTCGCCACCGGTCGGGGTGATCTCCACCTCGAGGATGATCTTGGCGGCGCGGGCGAGCTCCAGCAGCTCCTGGGCGATGGAGAGGTTGTCGGCCAGGGTCTCGGCCGAGCCGTCCCACATGTGGGACTGGAACAGCGGGTTCAGACCGGCCTCGACGCGCTTCTTGGAGAGCGCCAGCAGCGGACGTACGTACCCGTCGAGCTTGTCCTTCGGGCAGTGGTCCGTGTGCAGGGCGATGTTCACCGGGTACTTCTCGGCGACGATGTGCGCGAACTCGGCCAGGGCGACCGCGCCGGTGACCATGTCCTTGTTGTACTGGCCGCCCAGGAACTCGGCACCACCCGTGGAGATCTGGACGATGCCGTCGCTCTCCGCCTCAGCGAAACCGCGCAGGGCCGCGTGCAGGGTCTGGGTGGAGGTCACGTTGATGGCCGGGTAGGCGAACTTTCCTGCCTTCGCCCGGTCCAGCATCTCGTTGTAGACCTCGGGAGTTGCGATGGGCATGCGTCCGCTCCTTGTATCTGCGGGTTGGGGTACTGCGTTCTTTACGGCCCTGACCTAGACCTTGGGATGCGACGTCATCGTCGGCCCCATCTTTCCAGACTTGGCCGGAAGGTCCAGGCCACCGTCCACGCCCTGGTCAGGTCCCGGTCAGTCCAGACCGAGCTCGTCCTTCGAGAAGGCGAAGAGGTACGGCACCCCGGCCCCCTCCTGGATCTTCTCGGCGGCGCCGGTCGCCCGGTCGACGATCGTCGCGACGGCGACGACCTCGGCCCCGGCCTCGCGCACGGCCTCGACGGCGGTGAGCGGGGAGCCGCCGGTGGTGGAGGTGTCCTCGACGACCAGCACGCGGCGGCCCGCGATGTCCGGGCCCTCGACGCGTCGCTGCAGGCCGTGCGCCTTGGCGGCCTTGCGGACGACGAAGGCGTCCAGGCGCTTCCCGCGCGCGGCGGCGGCGTGCAGCATGGCGGCGGCGACGGGGTCGGCGCCCATGGTGAGCCCGCCGACGGCGTCGAACTCCAGCTCCGACGTCAGATCCAGCAGCACCTGCCCGACCAGCGGGGCGGCCTCGCCGTCGAGCGTGACGCGGCGCAGGTCGACGTAGTAGTCGGCCTCCAGACCCGACGACAGGGTCACCTTGCCGTGCACCACGGCCTTGTCCTTGATCTGCTGCAGCAGCGCGCCGCGTGTGTCCGTCATGCCGCCCAGCTTAGAGGCGGCGCCAGCTCCAGGTCGTGGTGGCCTCCAGCGGCTCCAGGGGCGTGACCAGGCGCGGCAGGGTGTTGAGCCCGTTGGGCGGCCCGGTCTGCGGCTCCACGCACACGGCGGCGTCCTGCTCGTCGTAGACGACGACCCACTCCTCGCGGCTGGCCACCTTCAGCTCCAGCTGACCGGGCCAGGTCAGGGTGACGTCGACGCCGCCGGGCATCCCGAAGCAGTCGTCCCAGGGGCCGGGCTTCGGGTCGATCCGGTTGCCGGTGGGCAGGTGGTCGTCGCCGCGCTCCTCCTGCCAGGCGGGTTCGAAGTCGAGCCGGACGTCCTGGGCGCCTTCGCCGCCCAGGTTCCGGTTGAACCACGGGTGCCAGCCGATCTGCGCCGGGAAGGACGAGTCGTACGTCTCGACGGACATGGTGAGCGTCAGCGCGTCCTCGGTGAGGGCGACGATCTGGGTGACGCGGCCGGAGTGGGGCCAGGGGTCGACGAGCTCGTACGTGAGGACGGCCTCGTCCGTGCTCGTGCGGGCGGTGCGCCAGGCGTGGTCGCGGACGGTGCCGTGGATGGCGTGGGGCGGGGCGTTGAGCGGCAGCTGCCGCACGACGGCGCCGTCCAGGAACCGTCCGTCGCGGACCCTTCCGCACCACGGCACCATCGGGAAGCAGCCGAAGCGCTCGCCCTGCCGGAGCATTTCCACGCCGCCGATCCGCAGTCCTCCGACCCGGCCGCCGTTGCCCGGCTGCACGGTCACCTCCGCGTCGCCCGCGGTCAGCGTGATGTCTTCGTCACTCACGGGTCGACCCTACTCGGGTGATCAAGAGGGCCTCACGCGGAACGGGGCGTTTCAGCGCCGTCGGCGCAGGGCCCGTACCGCGACGATGGCCGACGCGACCGCGAGTGCGGCCGCGGGCGCCGCCCAGCGCAGCGGGGCCGGGGGCGTCACGGTCTGCGGCGCGGGCACCGGCGCGTACCGCCCGCGCGGCGGGGCGTGATCGACCTCCTCGGCACTACGCCCGATCATCGTCCGCCGCGCATGCGCGGCCTCGGCGATGGACTCGGCGTCCTCGTTCTCGGCAGAGGGGGGTTCGGGGACGGGCGCGGGGGCCGGGGCTTCGTCGTCGGGTGCGGCTGCGGACTTCTCGTCGGCCGAACCGGAGGCGGGGCTCCCGCCACCGGGACCAGCGGCCGGACCCTCGCCACCGGCACCAGCAGCCGGACCCTCGCCACCCGAACCCGCGGCCGGACTCTCGCCGCCAGGGCCAGCGGCCGGGCCCTCACCACCAGGACCGGAAGCCGGACCCTCACCACCGGCACCAGCGGCCGGACCCTCGCCACCCGGACCCGCAGCCGGACTCTCGCCACCGCGGCCAGCGGCCGGGCCCTCACCACCAGGACCGGAAGCCGGACCCTCACCACCGGC
>NZ_JBSHKH010000029.1:68015-74666 GCF_053643595.1 Streptomyces sp. NPDC055506
ACCAGTGGCCGGACCCTCGCCACCCGAACCCGCAGCCGGACCCTCGCCACCCCGCCCCGGAGCCGGACCCTCTCCACCGGGACCAGCGGCCGGACCCTCTCCGCCAGGGCCAGCGGCCGGGCTCTCGTCGCTCGGGCCGGTGGCGGAAGGCTTCCCCGCGGTCCCCGCGGTCCCCGAGGGCCCGGCGTTCTCGTCGTCGCCGGTCGCCGCCGTACCCCCGGCGGCCTTCGCCGGAGGCGGGGCCTCGTCGTCCGCGTCCGGGGTCGTTTCGTAGTCGGTCGTCGCCCGGGGTTCGAAGTCCTGCGTGGCGACGGATGCGGTCGTCTCCGGTGCCGCCTCGGCCAGGCCTTCCGCGAAGCGGTTCAGCAGCCGGACGACGGCTGCCTCCACCGCGTCGGCCGGCAGGTCCTTGATCCGCCCGTCCGCCGAGGCCGTGCCGTCGAACACGACCGTGCAGCCGTCCTCCGCCTCCCGCAGGCCGATCCGCAGCGCGAGCTTGACCGAGCCGCTGCCGCGCGACTCCTCCGCCTCGCCCTCCACGGCGTACGCACCGTCGTCCCGCCGGGAGACCCGTACGGCACCCCGGTAGGTGACGGAGTGACTGCCGACGCGGATCTTCAGCCGCCCGGTGACGGGCTCGGCGCCGGCGTCCTGCTGGAGCCCGGGAACCACCCGGGCGACCCGCGCGGGGTCGTCCAGCACCTCCCTGAGCCGCTCGGCCGGAACCGGAACGAACACCTCGTGCTCCATGTCGACGGACTCTACCCAGCACACGCGGAAACGCACCCCCACCTCCGGGATTCGCTCCGGATCCGGGTCCGCCCGGCGTATCCTCCGCGCCCCCGCCCCGGCTCAGTACCGCGGATGCACCAGCGTCGAAGCGGGCAGCCCGGCGATCCGCGTCCCCCGCGCCGCCCGCTCCCCCGCCGCCAGGGACGCATCCGTGAGGGTCCGCGGGCGCGGACCGTCAGGGTCGAGGCGTGGCCGCGGGTCCGTGCGGGCGGCCAGGACGAAACCCCAGTCCCGGGGCGCCCGGGAGCGGTCGGCGGGTGTGCGGTCGGGGCCGACCGCGAAACCGGCGCGACGGCCGCCCGTGCCGTACGGGGCGGTACGCAGGCCGGCCGCGCGCACCGTCGCGTCCACCGTCCAGTACACCCGGGGGCTGGACGCGACCGGCCCGGCGTGCACCACGAGCCGGCCGCCTGGGGCCAGCACGCGCCGCGCGAGGCCGTAGAACTCCTGCGAGTACAGCTTCGTACTCGCCGTGATCCCCGGGTCCGGCAGATCCGAGACGACCACGTCGTACGCCGCCGGGGGCGCGCCGCGGAGCCAGCCGAAGGCGTCCTGGATCGTCACGTGCGTGCGCGGGTCGCCGTAGGCGTGCCGGTTCAGCGCGGACAGGCCGGGGTCGGTGCGGGCCAGCCGTACCACCTCGGCGTCGAGTTCGACGACGTCGACCCGGTCCACTCCGGGGTGGCGCAGCACCTCGCGGGCGGCCAGGCCGTCACCGCCGCCGAGGATCAGCACGCGCGCGTGCGGCCCGGTCATCGCGGGGTGGACGAGGGCCTCGTGGTAGCGGAGTTCGTCGCGTCCGCTGACCCGGAGCCGGCCGTCGAGGAACAGGTCGAGGGGCCGGCCGTGCGTGCCGCCGGTGAGGACGACCTCGTGCACACCGGTCTGGAGCGCGACGCGGACGTCCCTGCCGTACATGGCCTGCCGGGCGGCCCGCTCGAAGTCGTCGACGAGGACGGCGGCGGAGGCGAGGATCGCGAGCACGAGGCCGTTGGCGAGCAGCAGCAGCCAGCGGGCGCGCCGGGTCAGGTCCCGGCGGAACAGCCCGAGCACCAGCGCCCCGCCGACGACGGCGTTGACGGCGCCGGTGAGCAGCGCGCCGGTCAGCTGGCCGAGGAACGGCAGCAGGAGAAAGGGGAAGGCGAGGCCGCCGACTAGGGCACCGACGTAGTCCGCGGCGAACAGGTCGGCCACCGCGCCGCCCGCGTCCTGGCGGCGGATGCGCTGGATGAGCTCCATCAGCAGCGGGACCTCGGCGCCGATGAGCACTCCGGTCGCGAGGGAGAAGGCGACCAGGAGGCAGCGGGGTCCGCTCGCCCACATGCCGCCCCAGTGGCCGGTCCAGGCGAACACGGCGTAGAGGGCCATCGCGCTGCATCCGCCGACGAGCGCGAGCGTGGCCTCGACGGCGCCGAAGCCGGCCGCGGCGAGCCCGCGCAGGCGCTTCGCGGCGAGGGAGCCGATGCCCATCGCGAAGACCATGACTGACAGTACGACGGACGCCTGTGTGACCGAGTCGCCCATCAAGTAGGAGGCGAGGGCGACGAGTTCGAGCTCGTACACGAGTCCGCAGGCCGCACAGACGAACACGCCCGCGAGGACCAGGAACCGTCCGGTGCCCGGCCGGACGGGCAGCCGCGCCGGGCCGTCGGGGCCGCTCGGGGCGCTCCAGGGCGGCGGGGAACCGGGTGGGGCGGGCGCGTGCGGCTCGATCACTCTGCGACGTTACGTCACGTCTCGACCGCGGTTCGTCACCCACACGTGTGGTGCTGGTTTACAGAGGCCCGATATCGGTACGAGATTCGTTTGCCTCAGTGCGCGGCGGCCGTGGCCGGCACGCGCACGCCGACTCTCGTCCGGGTCGCGACCAACTGGCCGTCCTGCGGGTACGCGTGCCAGGTCCGCCAGTGCACCTGCCCCTCGTGGTGCTGGGCCAGCAGCGCCGTGAAGGCGTGCGGGCTGCCGGGGAAGACGCCCACGAGACCGTGCGGGTGGTCGGAGACGAGGGCCAGCAACTCCTGGGCGCGGCCCTCGAAGGAGCCGGGCGAGAGGACCTCGACCCGGGCGGCGAACTCGTACTCCCAGTCGCCCACCCGCTTGGCGACGCCGAGCGGAAGCGGAGTGCTGCTGCCCGGAATGCAGGCCACCGTCTCCGAGCAGATGCCCCGCTCCTCCTCCAGCAGGACCTGATGGGACGCGCCGAGGAGTCGCAACTGCATTTTGGAGCCCGTCAGTTCGAGGTCCATCACGGCCAGTGCGGGAAGCGGCTCGCGCCCCAGCGCCCAGGCGAGATCGGCCGCGCGCGTGTCGGAGTAGGAGGTGTTCAGGGTCGTGAGCATGGATCGACTCCGCAAGCACACAAGGAGAGGGAGGTGGGTCCGCCGCGCCCCGGTCGCACCGGAGGGTTCGGCCCGGATCAACCCGGTCGGCCGGTTTCTGGAAGGTGTCCGCAGGGCGTCCGAAGGGCTGCGTTGGTGGGTTAGAGGGAATCATGAACTGTGGCGTCGCCACAGCGTTTTTACCCAAGTTCGTAGGGTTTCCATCCCTCAGAGGGCTCTACAGCTCAATTGTTCAACTACGGCGTGCGCCGGTGCCGGGGAGGCGTGCGCCGGTGCGCCGTGGCTCGCGCCCGGAGTCGCGACGGCCGGGCGTCCGGGCTTCCGGCACGCTCCCGAAGTAGCCGTTTGACGGGCGCAGTTGCCGGAGTCACGGCTGGGTACGCCGTCCCATGGACGCGGTTGTCCTACAGGCATGCGAAGTTGCTTGCGACCTCACACAGTTGCCCGACAGGCGTTCGACGGATCCGCCGGACGGAAACTCCGGGATCCCGGACCACGGCCCGGCACGCAAACGCGGGGCCCGCCTCAGCTGCGGACCCCGCGTTCGGTGGTACGGCAAAGACCTGCCGACTGCCGACTGCCGACTGCCGACTGCCGTCAGCTGCCTCCGCCGCCGCAGCCACCGCCGCCCCCACCGCCCCCGCCGCAGGAGGACCCGCCTCCGCAGGACGAGCCGCTGCTGCAGGACGAACCGGACGAGCCGGAGTCTCCCCCGCCGGCCCACCAGCTGCCGCTGCCGCTGCTGCTCGCCGAACCGGAGGACGCCCACGACCCGCGCCGCGCCGACCGCCCGGAACCGCCCCTGCGCACCGCGGACACCAGCACCGCGACCAGAATGAATGCGATCACCGCCAGGATGATGCCGATAACCATGGCGTCACCCTCCTTTCGTCTCCCCCGAAGCGGCCCCCCGTGGGCGCCTCGCTCTTGCGTGAACAGGGGATGCCCGGGCCCCGCGCGCCCCAAAGCAGAGTTGAGGAACTTCAGAGGGTTCGATCGAGGGACCGGCCCCTGACCTGTACAGAAGCGCAGTTCAGGGGCCATCCGGGGCTCACTGGGCCGTCTGTGGGCGGTGTGGGTGTACACACGCAGCCGGCAGCTCGTCACGGAAGCGCCCGCGCCAATCCGCTCAGCGGGCAGTTTGGGTGGCTGGTTCGGCCTGCGCGTAGTGGCTGAAGCGGTGGTTCGTCCGCTGGCCACTCATCCCTATGTCTGAAGACGTGTACGCAGCTCACGGAAAGTCTGGGCAGCGTCGATTCTCGGTGGGATATCCCTGAACAGCGTCGTAACTGCGCTGTAGACGGGGGAGGGATCATGCGGATCCGGCCATGGGCGTTAGCCCAGAGCGGGATTGTCGTTGCCGTGACGGTGCTGGTCGTCGGCTCGACAGGGTGCGGTGGTCCTGGAGCCAATCCTTCGCCTAAGCCCTGGGAGCCGTCCTCGGCGTCCGGTTCGGGCTCATCAGCGGCTGATGGAGGGTCCAGGTCTACTCAGGGCACCGAGGGCGGAGGCCAGGCGACGGCCTCACAGTCCGGTGGCGAGGGCGGAGACCAGGCGACGGCGTCACAGTCCAGTGGCGGGGGCGGAGAGGAAGCGACCCCCTCACAGTCCAGCGGCGAGGGCGGAGACGACATCCCCCCAGTGGCGTCCCCGCCGACGGACACAGGAACCACGCTCGACCCATCCCCTGAGCTCACGTCCCCACCCGAAGAGACACGCTGCGTGGGCGTTCCCACACCCGCCGAGACCTGCCCGCCCTCTCAGGAAGTGATCCCGCCCCCACAGCCCAGTGAGACCTGACGGGGCCAATGGACAGCACAGATACACCGCGCGCGCCGGGTGACTCATCTCGTTCCTTGGCTCGTAGCCAACGTCGCAGACAACGCAGGAACACCGCACGACGAACGCTGCTCACGCCTGAACCGGACACCCATGTATTACGAGGCCCGGCGCCGAGCCGCCGTCCGCGAAGGCATCGGCAGCAGGGTGCTCGACCAGCCTCTTCGGAGCAGGGCGGAAGGGCCACCGAGATCGCCAACTCCGTCTTCGGCGCCGGCTCGTTCATCCTCGCACTGATGCTCTACACGGGTTTCGTCCACAGCCGTTCCTACTACACGTACTTCCACCTTGACGTCTTTGCCGTGGGCTTTGACCCGATCGAAATGGCACTGCGTAGCCTTCGACTCGCCACATTCCCGGTGCTCATCACCTTGAGCCTGGTCGGTATTCTTCCTCGCTTCCCCGAACTGTTGCCCTCGCTCGGCGTGCCCAGCCTCATCATCCGGCGCGTCAATCGGGCTTCCCACGCCGTAGCCCGGGCACATCTTGCGTTCGTTGCGGCGGGGGTGATCCTGATGCTGTGGTGGCGTTACGGTCAGCCCTGGTCCTTCCGGTGGGCTGCCCCTCTGCTGGTAGCTATCGGACTGCTCCTGGGACAGAGCGGCGCCGCAGGACCTGCTGCGGGCCTCCGGAGTCGGCTGTGGCATCGTGCTGTTCCCGTCGTCACCGCAAGCCTGTTCCTGATGTGGGTTGTAGCCCTGGCAGCCGGAGAGCTGGGCCGACAGGACGCACGCCAGGATGCCGAGCATCTGGCACGACGCGTTTCGGTAGTGGTGCTCAGCACTGAGCAATTGAGCATCAAGGGTCCTGGCATAAGGGTGGAGGACTTAGGAAAAGGCAGACACTACCGGTACCGATACAGCGGCCTGCGCCTGCTCGTGGAACGAAATCGCCGTTACTGCCTGCTGCCATTGGGCTGGAATCACGACACGGATGCCACTCACGTCATCGAGGACGACGAGAGCATCCGGATCGATCTATATCCCGGGACCCAGCCACCCACCTGATGCTGAATTGCCGGCCTACCGGCCGACGCCTCCCGTTGCTCCCCGTCCCGGCACGTGACGCCGGGGGCGGGCTCAGCCCACCCTGAGCTTCGTTCTGCACTTTCCCTGCCCGGTCAAGGCGGCTCGCTCCGCTCCTTCAGAGGCTTCTCGCGCAGAACGACGGTTCAGGCTCCGAGGTGTGCCCCGTCGCCCGCGCCGAGGAGGGGGGTCATGAGCCGGCGTTCGACGGCGGTGGGCAGGGACCACAGTTCGGCACGCCGCCGTTCGTCCTCCGAGCCCTGGCGGGCGGCGCGGCGGATACCGGGCACCGCCAGGGCCAGGGCGGCCAGGGACACGGCGAGCCCGGCCCCCAGGAGTGCACCGGCGAGTACGGCGCCGTCCGCCAGGGCGAACGGAAGCGCGACTCCGAGGCAGAACGTGCCCAGGCCGCCGAGGACGGAGACCATCCACCACAGTGGCGTGAGCGGGTGCTCGTCGCGCAGGTGGCTGACCAACTGCCGGTCGGTGGGACGCCGCCGGGGGTGCTGTGCGGCGGCGGTGAAGAGCTCGGCCCGCCCGCGCAGCACCCACACGGCGTGCACTCCCACCCATACGACGGGCAGCACGAACAGCGTCACCAGCACCAGAGCCGCCTGGATCGCCCGCGGCACCGACACCCACCCGGAGGCGTCGGC
>NZ_JBSHKH010000030.1:0-74275 GCF_053643595.1 Streptomyces sp. NPDC055506
TGCCGCGGTCGGTGGACATGGTGGTGGCGGTGCTGGCGGTGCTGAAGGCCGGCGGCGCCTATCTGCCCATCGACCCCGACTACCCGGGCGAGCGGATCACGTTCATGGTCCAGGACGCGGAGCCGGTGTGCGTGCTGACGACACGGGCAGCAGTGCCCGTACTGTCCCTGCCGGACAGTGTCCGGCTGCTGTGTCTCGACGAGCCGGCCGTGACCACGGCCGTGCAGGCGGCAGCCGGACAGGACCTCACCGACAGGGAACGCCTCACCTCCCTGCGGCCCGCCAACCCGGCATACGTCATCTACACCTCCGGATCCACCGGCCGCCCCAAAGGCGTCAGCGTCACACACACCGGACTGGTGAACTATGTGGCCAGGGCCTCGCAGACGTATGCGGGCTTGTCGGGGGAGGCACTCATCCATGCTCCGATGTCTTTCGATATCGGAGTGACAAGCTTCTACGGCACTCTGATCGCGGGCGGTTGTCTACGCCTCCTCCCCTCCAACAGCCAGTGGCCGACCGAGGAGTTGCAGGCCCCCGAGTCGATCACCTTCGTGAAGATGACTCCGAGTCACCTCCAAGTTCTCCTGAAGGGTTCGGAACTTTTCCCGGCCACGGCCACGGGTCAGCTGATGCTGGGCGGTGAGCTGTTGACCGCTGAGGCTGTGCGGCAGTGGCGCAGCAACAGCCCTGACACGCAGCTGATAAACCACTACGGCCCCACCGAGACCACCGTCGGTTGTATCGACTACCAGATTCCCCCGGGAACCCAATTCACCAGGGACTCTCTTCCCATCGGACGCCCGATGTGGAATACGCGGGTGTATGTGCTGGATGGGGGGTTGCGGTTGGTGGCTCCGGGTGTGGTGGGTGAGTTGTATGTGGGTGGTGCGGGTCTGGCGCGGGGGTATCTGAATCGTGCGGGTCTGACGGCGGGGCGGTTTGTGGCGGATCCGTTCGGTGCGGCGGGTGGGCGGTTGTATCGCACGGGTGACCTGGTGCGGTGGGGTGCGGACGGGCAGCTGGAGTTCGTCGGGCGTGCGGATGATCAGGTCAAGGTCCGTGGTTTCCGGATCGAGACCGGGGAGATCGAAACAGTCCTGGCCGAACACCCCGGTGTGGCTCAGGCGGTGGTGGTGGTGCGGGAAGACCGTGCCGGCGACAAGCGCCTCGTCGGCTACATCATCCCGGAACACCCGGCCACGGACGCCGAAGCCGCCACAGGCGGGGTGGACACCGTGGCCCTGCGCGAAAGCCTGCGGGGACGGTTGCCGGAGTACATGCTGCCCTCGGTCCTGGTCGCCCTGGACAGCTTGCCGTTGACAGCGAACGGAAAGCTGGATCGTGCCGCGCTCCCCGTGCCGGATCTGTCGGGCATGACGTCCGGGCGTGGTCCGCGTACTGCGCGGGAGGAGGTGTTGTGCGGGCTGTTCGCGCAGGTGCTGGGGCTGCCGAAGGTCGGCATTGATGACAGCTTCTTCGCCCTGGGCGGGCATTCGCTGCTGGCGATGCAGCTGATCAGCCAGGTCCGCTCGGTCCTCGGAATGGAGCTGTCCATCCGCAATCTGTTCGAGGCGCCTACGGTGGCCGCGTTGGCCAGGGAATGGCATCCCGAGGTGAACGAATTCGACACCTTGGTGCCGCTGCGGGCGACCGGCGATCAGCCCCCCATATTCTGTGTCCATCCAGGAAGCGGTATCGGGTGGTGCTACAGCGGGTTGATAGCGCGGCTGCCAGAGGAATATCCGATCTATATCCTCCAGGCGCGAGGCCTCAACCCGGCGGATGAAGTGTCCGGGAGCATCGAAGAGATGGTGGCCGACTATCTGGACCACATCAAGTCGGTTCAGCCCGAGGGGCCTTACCGCCTGCTGGGCTGGTCCTTCGGCGGTGTGGTCGCCCAGAAAATGGCCACGACTCTTCAGGCCGATGGTGAACAGGTCGACCTGCTCGCCCTCCTCGACGCCTACCCGCAAAGCGAAGAAAATGCTGATGTGCCGGTGGGTGGCCAGATCTCGCTGTTGACTGCCGCGCATGCCGCAGGATTGCAGGACGCCGAGGTTCTTGCCGGACTGGAACAGGACCGGCTCGCTGCCGTGGACGCGGTCGTCAGGAATAACGGATGGTTGATCCGGTCCTTTACTCCGGACGTCTATCAAGGAGACATGCTGCTGTTCAAAGCGGCGGCGAAGAGGGAAAAGCCGCGAGGCTCGGCCGAGTCCTGGATGCCGTACGTTGAGGGCGAGTTGCTTACGTACGACGTCGATCGCACGCATGACGAAATGACTGTTCCGGAAGCGTTGGATGCAGTAGGCTGTGCACTGCGATCTGTACTCGTGGATATCGACTGCAACCGTGCTGACGCCAGGGAGGATTCAAATGGCTAACAACCCGTTCGATGATGAGGACGGCGAGTTCTATGTCCTGGTGAATGCCGAGGGACAGTATTCGCTGTGGCCGGTGTTCGTTGACGTCCCGGACGGCTGGGATATCGCGCTACCCAAGACCAGTCGGGCTGAGTGCGTCGAGTACATCGACGAGCACTGGACCGATATGCGGCCGAAGAGCCTGGTCGAGGCAATGGAACGAGACAAGCGCTAGCGCGCACTCGAAGTCGGCGCGGGCGGCCCTTGGCGACCAGTGGCAGCGGATGCACCGCTGGTCGCCAAGGGCCGTTTTCAAAAGAAGTTGTACGGAATGTGCGGGAGGAACCCATGCCAGACCAGCAGACCCGGCCGTTGCCTGTCCTGCGGTGGACCGCGCGTCCATCGGCCACGGTCGTGTACTGCCTGCCGTACGCCGGCGGCGTGGGCCGAATCTTCCAGCCCTGGGCTTCGAGCGCGCCGCCCGGTATCGAGATCCGGTCGTTCGTCCTGCCGGGCCGTCAGGAACGCCTGGGTGACCCCATGTACACCACGGCCTCGGCCCTCGCCGACGATGTCGCCGCTGCCGTGCTGGACGATTCCCAGGGGCGGCCGTTCGCGTTCTTCGGGCACAGCATGGGCGCGCTCATCGCTTTCGAAACCGCCAGGGCCCTGCGTCGGCGTGGCGGCCCGCAGCCGGTCGTGCTCAGCGTATCCGGGCGGGAGGCGCCGCAGGCGAAGGACAAGCGGCCGCCCATATCCCACCTCCCGGACCGCGAGTTCGCCTCGGTCATGGTGGACTACGGCGGAATGCCCATGGACGTCCTGAACAACCAGGACCTACTCGACATGGTCCTGCCCGCCCTTCGCGCCGACTTCGCACTGTGCGAAAGGTACGAATACACCGAAGAGCCACCACTGGACTGTCCGTTGCTCGTGTTCAGCGGCGCGGACGACCCGATGGTCGAGGCCGAGGGCGTTCGGGGATGGAGCGAACAGACCACCAAAAGGTCTCTCGTCCAGACCTGCGCCGGCGACCACTTCTTCCTCTGGCAGCACCACGCCACCATCCTCGACATGATCAGCCGGGTCGTGGCGGCACGCGTGCGATAACGGGTGATGGTCTGTTCGCGTCCGAACGCACCAGACCGCCCGGGAACGCACAGCAGTTGAGGTTCAACCGCAGTCAAAGATTCACCGGAATCTCCTGCCGCGTCGTGATGCGGAGCTTCTGGTATACGCGGGTGAGGTGCTGTTCCACCGTGCTGACAGTGATGTAGAGCTGTTTCGATATGTCGCGGTTGGTGCGCCCGTAGGCGGCCAGCAAGGCCACCCGGTGTTCCGCCTTCGTGAGTTTGACGACTGCCGCGCCCTGCTCCGCGTCGCCCCCCGCACCGACGGACACGGTTTCCTCCTCGACCGCCCGGTCAGGAGTCCGGCTGCCGACGGCGAGCTTTGCACACAGCGGTTCCGCCCCGCATTCCCTGGCGAGATGCCAGGCCCTGCGCCGGACCGAATCGGCCCGGGCCGCGTCGCCGAGCGCCTGGTACGTCTCGCTGAGGTCGCCCAGGGCCTTCGCCAACTCCAGGCGCTCACCGCAGGCGTGCAGCCGCTCCACGACCTGCGACAGCAGGCGCGCGCGCTCCTCCGCCGGGGCGACGGCAGCATGCACACGGGAGAGGACAACCCGGGCTCCCGGGGCCTGAAGGGTGACCTGGTTGCCGGGCGTCGCGAGCAACCGCGCCGCCTCGGACGGCTCTTCGAGCCGTAGCCAGGCATGAGCCGCGTCAGCCCGCCATGACACCAGCAGAGGATGGTCGATTCCCCATCGACGGGCATGCTGCCCCACGCTCAGGAAGTCCGACAAGGCCGCGTGCGGGCGGTTCGTGGCCAGGTGGAGCCAGCCGCGCGCCCGGAGACAGCCCAGCCAGTAAAGGCTGTTGCGCCACTCCTCAGACACTGGCTGGTCGAGTTGCCGCGCCGCGTCGTCGTAACGGCCCATCTCCGTATAGGCGAGGGCGAGAATCGAGGCGGTGCCGCAGATGAGCATGCCACCGTTGCGCTCAGGCACCACCCTCAGCACGTTCTCCACCGAGGTGACGGCCTGCTCCAACTTCCCCTGCCGTAAGGCGATCTGGCCCCGGAGCAAGCCGAACATGGCCTGCCAGCCAGGTATGGCCCGGCGCGTGGCCTCGTCCAGTGACATGTCGCACCAGCACTCCGCGTCGGCCAGACGGTCGGCGTGCAGCAGCGTTTCGATCGCGCTGCACACCGGTCCTGCCGTCGAGTCCGTGAGGGCGGTGGCCCGCAGGAAGTTCTCCGCTGCCCCGGCCCGGTCCTTGCTGGTGCCGGTGAGAAGGTGCTCCGCCGACTTCCTGAGCAGGGGCAGCCCCAGTACGCGTTCGTACGAGAGGTCGTCCGCCTCCTGTGCCGGGACGGACGGCCTCCCTTCGTCAGGGATTTCGACCCCTGGATAGCCGTAGCGCACCAGCATCGACGTGAGTTGCGGGTGGATGCCCGCCGTAGCGGCGGAGGCGTCCGAGCGCGGGCTGAGGCGGTCCAGCACCTCGAGCGCGTCGGCGACCCGTCCCTGTACGACGAGGAGCTTGCCCAGAGATCCGAGTGCGGCCGGTGACAGGGCACCTGACCGCATGGACTCCATGAGCTGCGGGAGGTAACGGTACTCGGCCGCCGCGGGGTTGATCCGCCAGGTGATCAGGGCCGTCCTCAGTAGGATCTCGATACGCTGCGGCTCGTCGGTGCAGCCGTCACCGGCCAATTCGAGGAAGCTGATCGCCGTGTCCGCGTCACCCTCGGAGAGTGCCTTCTCGGCGGCGTCCCGCAGCGTGACGATTTCCCACGGCTCGGTGGCTCGTCGCGCATCCGGTTGGGCGTGGGAGCTGAGCAGGTGCCGCGCCGTCAGTGACGACGACGCCCCGGCCTCCCGCAGCGCCACCGCTGCTCGGTGGTGCAGCAAGGCACGGTGGGACGACGTGATGTCCGCCAGGACGGTGGCAGCGGCGGCCGGATGCCGGAACCCGTCGGCGCCGATGACGCCGGCGGCTCTGAGCGCGTGCAGGTTCCGGTCGACCAGCGCTGACGGCTTCTCGACCATGCGGGACAGCAGCTGCGGGGTGCTCGCCTCACCGAGGACGGCGAGGGCGTGTCCCAACGTCAGCGCCACCGGGCCGCTGCGATACAGGCAGGCCAGGGCGGCCTGGCCGTACAGCCCTCCTTCGAGGGGCTGGAGGACCTCGCCGGGCGTCGGGTCGGTTTGTGCCGAGGGGCCGGACGGCCTGAGCTCCTCCAACAACGCCCTCAGCAGCAGTGGGTTTCCGGCGCTGATCGTGTGCAGTTGGTCGACCAGCGCACTGTCCTCGGCGGTTTCCCGCGTCACGTTCAGCATCGCGGCTGTGCCCTCCCTGCTCACCGGATCCAGCCGTACCCGCAGAGAGTTCGACTGCCGTAGCAGTTCGGTCTTCATGACCGGGTTCTGGTGCGGCAGGTGGAGGCAGTCCGTCAGGACCAGGAGGATGCGCGTGGCTCGTCCCCGAGCAGCCGCCCGCAGGAGGTGCCGGAGCGAGAGGCTGTCCCCGTCCTGGGCGTCGTCCACGCACACCACGACCGGTGCGGTCTTAGCCAGGAGGTGCAGCGCCTCGCCGAAGTGCTCGACGCTGGTGTCCGCGTGAGCCTCGGGGACGTTCGTGTCCGAGATCGGCGTGGGGAGCTGGCCCGCCAGCTGGCGGAGGAGGCCGAGCGGCCGGGCTTCGCCCTGACGCAGACCAACAGCGTGCAGGACGACGGCTCCCTGCTCAGTGGCGTGCTCGGCGAAGGTCTGGAGCAGTTCGCTCTTGCCGCACCCCACGCCGCCCTCGATGACGACCATCCGGTTCCTGCCGGTCCGGGTCTCGGCAAGGGCGGACTTCAGATAGGTGAGTTCCTTGTCGCGGTCTACCAGGACCATCTCGGATGATACCCCCGCTGCTTCCAGTTCACCGTGGTACGAATTGACGGCTCAGCCATATCCTTCGACCCCCAGCTTTGCCGCGAAGAGAAGTCCGCTGATCCCGGCGAGTGAACGCAGCAGGCCACGGGAGATTTTCCGGGCGAGCAAGGGGCCTATGCCGCCTCCGAGGAGAAACCCGGCTGCCATGGGCAGCGCAGCGCCGTAGTGGACCGATCCCGAGATGATAAAGATGACCGACGCGGTGCTGTTCGCCAGGATGTTGGTGGCGTTTTTTATGGCGTTGATGCGGACCAGCGGTTCGTCGATCATGACTCCCAGCAGCGCCACTGCGAGAATACCTCCGGCTGCTCCGAAGTATCCGGTGTAGACCGAGACTGCGAACATGCCGGACATGGAGAGGAATGAGAAATGATCGCCGCCGTCGCAGTCCGCGCTCACCGGACCGGCCGCCGCCCGATTAATCTTCGGTTGGAGGAGAAGCAACATCGAAGCTCCGGCCACGAGAATGGGAACCATGAACTGGAAAATGTCAGGAGACGTCACGATCAATGTCACGGCCCCCACGGCTCCACCAATGGCGTTGATGGCTCCGAAACGAATGACCCGGGACCGCTGTCCTTCCAGTTCCGGTCGTGATCCCAGTGTGGCGCCGAAACCAGTGAAGACCAGCGACACTGTGTTCGTAGCATTCGCTACCACCGGCGGTAAACCCATGGAAAGGAGCGCCGGATAAGAAATAAGCGAGGCGATGTTGACGACGGTGCAGGCGATTCCCGCTAGTATTCCAACCAGCAGAAGGACGGCCTGCTGCTCCAAAAGCACAATTTCTCCATAGAGGATGAGATAAGGGCAGGCAGGTGAGCCGGACCGACTGCTCCGGGTGCACGGAGGAAGTTGTCCATTTTGCTGTCAGAAATCAGTGGCCCCGAACCGGGGAAGGCCGCCCTGGCGGACGCCCCCGGGACCTGACAGCGAGAGTTCTTCGTGGCGGTGACCGTTGTTCTGCTGCAGGCTGTCGTGCCCCGGAGGGCGGGCGGCGTGCTGGGGCGCACCGTGGCAGGCCAAGTTGTTGACGTTCACGGTCACGTTCAGGGCGTCGTCCTGGGACGGTGTCCGGTCGTGCCGGGCGTCGTCGCGCTCGTAGAGGTGGTCGGCGAGTTCGACGGCCAGACGCCATGCGTGAGTGCTGAAGCCGGCATCGGCAGCCAGGCTCACGGCACGGAGCAGTACCTGGCGCTCGGCGGTGAACCACGCCAGGGCCGACAGCCGGCTGTCCAGCTCTTCGAAAACGACTCCCGCGCGGGCGCGGGACGGCGCTGTGGACGTCCGGTGCGGGGACAGGAGACGGGCCGCTGCCTGTCCGGTGCGGAGGTAGTGGTCCAGCATCCGGTGCACGGCCGCTTGCCGCTGGGTCTCGTCGTCGAGGGTGTGAGCGAGTTCGGAGGCGTACGAGCGCATCAGCCCGGGCAGGGAGTACCGGCCCGGGGAGTGCTCCTCTGTCAGGTTCGCCTGAGTCAGCTCAGTCAGCAGCCCGCGCACGAGCGGCGCCGGGACACCGGCCAGGCTGGCCGCCGCGGGCTCGGTGATGTCGGGCCCCGGGTGCAGCCCGAGCAGTCGGAGCAGCCGTGCCGCCTCGGGGCTGAGCCTGTCGTAGGACCAGGACAGCACCGTTTTGACGTCGGTGACGGGGTCGCCCGTGGTGAGCGTGCCCAGCCGCGCGTTGTCGTCCCGCAGTTGCTCGGCCATGGACTGTAGGCGGGGAGTGGTGCGGGTGGTGTCCAGGGCGGCCACCACGGCGAGCGCCAGGGGCAGACCGGCGCAGGAGTTGATGATCTCGTTCGTGGCCCGGGGCTCGACGGCCAGCCGGTCGGGTCCGAGGCGGTCGGCGAGCAACTGCCGCGATTCCTGGGTGGTGAGCATCCCCAGGGCGATCGGGCGGGCACCTTCGGCGGCCACCAGACTCGTCAGACGGTTGCGGCTGGTGATCACGACCAGGCACTCGGACGCCCCCGGCAACAGGGGACGGACCTGCTCGGAGTCCTTGGCGTTGTCCAGCAGGATCAGCATCCGCCGCCCCGCCAACAGACTGCGGAACAGGTTCACTTGGGCGGCCAGACCGGCGGGAACGCTGTGCGCGGGAACCTGGAGGGCGTCGAGGAAGCCGCGCACCGCGTCCGCCGGGCTTGTGACCTCCTGATCGGGGGCGAAACCACGCAGGTCGACGTAGAGTTGCCCGTCGGGGAAGCGATGCGCCACCTGGCTCGCCCAGTGGACGGCGAGCGCGGTCTTGCCGACGCCGGCGGTTCCCGTGATGGCAAGGACGGGCATGGCCGTGGACGCGGCGCCGTCACGAGCGAGCGTGTCGAGCCGAGCGAGTTCGGATGTGCGACCGCTGAAATCGCGTGCCGCCAGGGGAAGTTGAGCCGGTGTCGGCAAACCCGGTCGGCCGGACAGGTGGTCCGGCGTTGCCGCCGACCGATGGCGGTGCTCGACCGCGGCCTCCTGGCGGTGGTCTGCCCGAGCGGAGGGTCCCGGGCCGGCCGGGGGGAAAGTGGCCGGTTCGGACGGCTGGGGGGAGCCGACCGTCGGTTCGACGGGGGCTGCCCCGGGGGTCGGATGGGCCGGTCCGCCGCACGGTCGGGATGTGGGGACGTGCGCCTCGACGAGTGGGCCGTCGGCGACCGCTGAGGGACGAGTCCCCTGCTCCATCTGACCGGTGAACCTGAATCGCCGCAGCTGGGCGATGGGGTCGGCCACGAACTCCGCATGAGGGCCGGAGCGCAGGATCGCGGTGTGGACCTGTTGCAGATCGCCCCCGGGATCAAGGCCGAGTTCGCCGGCCAGTCTCTTCTGCAGAGCCCTGAAGGCGGCCAGGGCCTCGACGCGCTGCCCCGCCGCGTGCAGGGCGAGCATCAGGAGGCCTACCAGCGGCTCTCGCAGCGGAAACCGGTCAACAAGAGTACGAAGTTCGGTGGTGACGTCGTGGTGGCCCAGCGCCAATTCCAGTGCCAGGCACTCCTCCCAGACGGTCAGATGCCGGTCCTGCCAGATGCGGGCCGCGCTCTCCAGCCTGCTGCTCCCGATACCGGTCAGCATTTCGCCGCGCCACAGCAACAGCGCCTCACGCAGCTTGGCGGCCGCCGCGGCGATGTCCACCGGGATCAGTTCATGTCCGGCGGTCGCCAGCTCGTCGAAAGCGTGCGCGTCCAGGGCATTGCCCTCCAGGCGGAGCAGATACCCGGGGCGCCGGGTCGAGATGATGTCGCTGGGGGCGCCATTGTTGAGCAGCTTCCGCCGAAGTCGCGGAACGATGTCCTGGATCTGCCGACGTGCCGTTGCCGGAGGCTCCTCCCAGACGACATCGATCAGATGCTCGATGGTCACAGTCCGGTTGGCGCTCAGCAGGAGTGCGGCGAGTGCCCTCTCCTGCCGTGATCCGTCCAACGAGACAGGGTGATCACCGGAGCGTACTTGCAGTGGTCCAAGGATCTCGAAAGAAACAGAAGTCAACTTATCCCCCGTGTTGATTTCAGCCACTGGTTTTCGCGCTGTTCAGATGGACTTTCTGTGTTTAGGGCAGGGTGAATTCCGATAAGGCGATCGGCTGATCCGTATTCGCTTCACCGGCTGGTCGCCCACCGTGCTTCCCCCTGGTCCGCTCGCGGGCGAGCGATCCCGGGTCTGTGGAAGAGTTGCCCGCAACGCCGATCCGGTTGACACGACTTTGCTGGAACTTTTGACGGCTGAGTGTTGTCCCTGAATCGGCTCGTTTGGTTCGCATAGGCGGACTTCGCCGGGCAGGTCCGGGTCTGCCGGGTCTGGTCAACGGCGCCGGCCCATGGCCGAGGACCGGGCGAGGATCCGGTGAGGACGGCGGACCGTAGCTTGTGTTCGCATTGACGGAGCCGTCGAGGCTCTGGCGAGAGCCGGGCGGGTAGGCGGGGCGAATGCGCTTGGGTCAGTGGCACGTTGGCGACCGGAGGTCCGGCCGACAAGGAAACCTCAATATTTCTGACTATTCGGGAAACCGGAGGTCGAAGTGAGCGGAATCATTGGCGAGAGTTCGAACCTGAGGCCGGATGTCTGGTTCAACTGGAACAGCATCAGGTGCGAGAGCGCCCAGCCGACGCCCACGCATTCAGGCACCTTCTTCGACGAGACTCTGCGCGACGGACTCCAGGCGCCGAACATCCGTAACCCGACGCTGGAGCAGAAACTGACCATCGTCGACCACATGGTCCGCTCGGGGGTCCGCTCGGCTGATCTCGGCTTTCCGGGATCGGATTCGGCCGCCGAACGGGAATGTATCGAGATCGCCCGCCACATCTCCGCGAACGGATACGAGCTGACGCAGGGATATGCTGGCCGGACTCACCCGGCGGACATTCACGCGATATGCGAGATAGCGCAGACCGTTGGAGTAGCGGTCGATGCGTATCTCTTCATCGGGGTCAGCCCCATCCGGCAGTACGTCGAAGACTGGGACAGCGCGTCGATCAGGCGCAACATCATTCAGTCGGCGGCTGAGTGCCGACGGGAGGATGTGGAGTTCGTCCTGGTCCTGGAGGACACGGTGCGGTGCACTCCCGAGGTCCTCACCGGCGTATACGACGCGGCCATCGAGGCAGGGGTCCGCAGGATAACTCTCTGCGACACGGTGGGCGCCGCGTTGCCGAGCGGGACGCGATCACTCATTCACTGGTCGCAGCAGTACTTCGCGGACCGAGGCCATCCAATCGGATTCGAATGGCACGGGCACAACGACCGGGGTCTGGCGCTCGCCAACTCCCTCACCGCTCTCGCCATGGGGTGCGAGCGCGTGCACGGCACGATCCTGGGCATCGGCGAGCGAACGGGCAACGCCTCCCTCGACCAGCTCATGGTGAACAGCCACCTGGACGGGCACGCGACGTACGACCTCAAGGCACTCCGTGACTACTGCGCCTATGCAGCGCCCGTGCTGGGTGTCGACATTCCACAGAATTACCCCGCGATGGGGAGTGACGTCTTCAAGACCAGCGCCGGAGTCCACGGAGCCGCGATCCTGAAAGCTCATGAAAAGGGAGACGTTCTCGTCAAGGACAGTGTCTACTCGAGTGTTCCCGCCAGCTTCCTGGGCCGTGAACAGGAAGTGATGATCGATGCTTCATCTGGTGTCAACAACGTGAAGTACTGGCTGACGGTTCACGGATACGAAAAAGACGACGCCTCCTTGATCAAGAAGGTCCTGGCGAAGGCGAAAACCAGCTCCGCTCCTCTGGCCGACGAACTGATAAGGCAGATCATTGCGACCGCTGAGTGAAGCCGGAGGCGTCGGCCGTGAGCGTTCGATCCGCCTGCGCGGCGAAGTCCTGGTCCTGACCGAGGACACGGAACTCATTGGGGCTCAGCTGGTGGACGGTGGTACCGTCCCGGCAACGTCGGAGTTGCTCCAGGCCCCGCTCATGAACAGCATTTCGACGGACGAGATTATCCCGGGCTGGTGCTGTTACTGGTACGACGAGAAGCTGGGCGACTACGCGTATCTCGGTCTCCGCGGAAAGCCCTTCGCGCAAGGAGCGGTGAAGTCGTTCGCGCCGCAGGTCATCGTCAGCGGCGAAGCCAAGGGCTGTGGTTCGTCCCGGGAGCACGCCGTGTACGCCGAGAAATACGCAGGAGTGGAGATCGTCTTCGCCCGCTCCTTCGAGAGGATCTACCAGCAGAACTGCCGAAATGTCGGCATCATCACCTGCGACGACTTCGGCGCACTGGACGCCCTGCTGGCGGGCGAGGAACTTCCGCTGGGGGCGTTCACGCAACGCGCGAACGAGATCGAACGCGCGATCATTGACCTGGGCGGGCTGTTCGGTTTCAACCGTGAGACCCGCAACGGCGCGGAGAGTGACGTCAGGTCGGCGTTTTCCGTGAAGAGGCCGCTGAACGCTGTGGAAAAGATCATCCAGCGGCGGCTCTCGTCCCGGAACCCCTGTGGTGACAGCGAGAGCGTGCGGGTCGGGGAATCCTACTTCGCCGAGGCTGACGTGAGATTCTCGCACGAATATGTGACACCCATGGCCGCGGGGATGTTTGTGCGTCAGTTCGGAGCGGAGGCCGTGCTTGCCGAGCCGGAGTCATGCTATTTCTTCCAGGACCACCTCTCGCTGGCGGAATCCGTCCTGAAGCGACGGGACAACGGCCTGGAACTGATCGAGCGGGTGGAGAATCTGGGCAGGCGCCAGCAGGAATTCGCGGCCCTCAGCGGCGGCAACTTCATCGGCTCCTCGGAAATGGGGGGCAGCCGCGCCATCTGCCACAACTACATCCTGGAGCACGTCGCCCGGCCGGGAGACATGATCATCGGCACGGACAGTCACACGTGCACGGCAGGCGCTGTCGGTGCTCTCGCCTTCGGAGTGGGCGCGACGGACATCGCGAATGCCTGGTACAACCGCGAGATCCTCGTGAAGGTTCCCGAGGTCATCAAGGTCAATCTGGTGGGCCGGCTGAGCCAAGGAGTGTGCGCGAAGGATCTGATGCTCTCACTGCTGGCGCACCCGTCGATCGAGGGCAGCCGGACTCTGGGCAAGGCACTCCTGTTCGGCGGTCGGGGGGGAGAGGGCCTGAACGTCGACGAGCGCGCCACCCTGTGCAACATGGCGGTGGAAGCCGGGGCCATGACCGGCATGTTCGAACCGGATCACGTCACGTACGACTACCTCGGCCGACGCTCTCCCGCATCCGACGGCGGCGGGGCCGCGGTCTCGGACGAGAATGCGGAGTACTCCGCCGTCGTGGACATCGACCTGGCACTGATCGTGCCGATGGTGGCTCTGCCGGGGGATCCGCGCAACTCCGTGCCTCTGGCCTCGGTCCCTGAGGGGGTCAGAGTCGACAAGGTCTACGGCGGTTCCTGCACCGGCGGCAAGGCGTACGACATGGACATGTACGCGAGCGTTTTCGAGCTGGCTCGCGCCCGTGGGGTGACGGTGCCGGACGGCGTGCAGGCGTACATCCAGGTCGGCAGCGAGGACGTCATGCGGTACGCGGTCGAACGAGGCTACATCGACCTGTTCAGGGATGTGGGTGTGAGCGTGCTGCCGCCGTCCTGCGGGGCGTGCATCAACGCCGGCCCCGGTGTGTCGGAGAGCCCGGCCGAGGTCACCGTGAGCGCGCAGAACCGGAACTTCCCCGGGCGCTCGGGACCGGGCCAGGTATACCTGGCCTCGCCCTACGTCGTCGCGGCCACCGCGGTGGCCGGCCGGCTCAGCTCTGTCGAAGACATGTTCACGCCGAGGGCGGACTCATGAGGATCGCGGTGGTCCCGGGCGACGGGATCGGCAAGGAAGTGATTCCGGCGACGCTCCCTGCGCTGACCCTGCTCAGTGACGCGTTCGGTCTGGATCTCGAATACGACGTCTTCGGCTGGGGAGCCGACGAGTGGATCGCCAGCGGCGTGGGACTGCCGACCGGCGCTGTCGAGCGGCTGTCGAAGGACTACGGCTGCGTCTTCCTGGGAGCACTCGGCGACCCGCGGATCCCCGACATGGCACACGGGCGTGAGATCCTCCTCGGGCTGCGCAGGGAGCTCGACCTGTACGTCAACCATCGGCCGATAGTCCTGAGCGATGGCGTCATCGATCTCTATCGCGAGAACACCCAGGGGCTCTATGTCGGAGTCGGCGGGACGGTGGGCCGGGCCGGCGTGGTGAACGTCGCGATCGACGAGTGCGTCTACACCCGCGACACCGTCGAGAAGTTCGTACGTTCCTGTCTGCGCCGGCTCAGTGAAAAAGGTCGGCGAAAAGTGACGTTGGTGCACAAGTCCAATGCCGTGCCAAACACCGGTGGTCTCTGGGTGGATGTTTTCCGAAAGGAGCTCGGAGCCTTTCCCGAAATGATCGGCTCCGAGGAGTACGTCGACTCTTTCTGCTACAACCTGGTGCGCGACCCGACGCCCTACGAAGGTGTGCTGGCGTCCAACCTTTTCGGGGACATCATCAGTGATATCGGAGCTGCTCTGATGGGCGGACTGGGTCTCGCGGCGAGCGCTAGCATATGCCCCGAAACCGGCTTCGTCCTCGTCGAACCGGTGCACGGCAGCGCTCCGGACATCGCGGGGAAAGGCGTGGCGAACCCCTGCGCCGCGGCCATGTCCGTGGTGCTGATGCTCGACCACTTCGGACACACCGAAGCCGCCGACATGCTCCGCGCGTGTGTGGGCGAGGCGGCACGAAGCGACGCGGCGACTCCCGACCTCGGCGGCCGTGGGACGACCGACGGCCTGATGGGCACGGTGCTGGCCCTCCTCGGTCGGCGTCTGTCCGAACGGCCGCGCACCGACTGAACGCGCCCGCCTGGAATTCCCGATTCCAGCCGAGGATACGCAGCACGAAGCCGAACCAGAAAAACCATCCTGCTCTGGCCTCGATCATTCACGTGCGCGCGATTGCAGGTAGAGGCGCCCTCCGGGCCATTTCTCACACCCTGTCACCAGCGCGACCCGAGGCCGTGAATTCGTGAGGCAAGGGCACCGGCCCCCACGCTCTGCGTCATGCTTACGCTTCTCTGCTGATCGCAGCAGGGGAGTCCGTTAAGGTCGTGTCGGAGCGGCTGGGGCACACCAATGCCGCGATGACGCTGAACGTCTACAGTCACCTCTTCCCTGAGTCGGAGGACCGAACCAGGGCGGCGGTGGACCGGGCGTTTGATGCCCTGGCGACGGGGAGTGCCCCGGATGTGCCCTCTCAGACGGACGACTGAGAGAATGTGCAGGTCAGAGCGATTTTATGGGGGCGCAGTGCGATTGAGAGTGGAGTTCACGACCGAGCCCTTCGACCTGGACGAGGCGCCCGCGCACGCGCTGGTGGCCCGCGAGGTCGTGGAGGCCGCCGAGCTGGACGCCGTGGACGTCGGCCCGTTCGGCAACACAGCGGAGGGCGGTGCCGACGAGGTGCTCACCGCCGTGGACGCCCTGCTCCGCAAGGCCCTGGAGGCCGGCGCCACCCGGATCTCGCTCCAGGTCAACGTGGCCGAGGAGGGCGAGGCATGAGCGGCGCGGGGGACGAGCCGTTCATCGCGGCCGTGAAGCCCCTGGTCGACGCCATGGGCGGGGAGATGATCCCGCCGGACGAGGCCGGCCCCGACGACGTCGTCCTGGCCTGGGAGGGCAGGGACGCCGTAGCCGTACGGCTGCCACAGCTCGCCGACTCCCTCGATCACATCCTCGCCGCGATGGAGCGCCGCAAGGGCCCGCTGGCCGACCTGGACCGCAAGGCGAAGCAGGAGGTCGTACGGATACTCGAGGCGCGCGGCGCCTTCTCCGTGCGGCACGGGGTGGAGACCGTGGCGAGCGCCCTCGGCGTCAGCCGCTTCACCGTCTACAACTACCTGAACCGCGAGAAGGGCGCCTGACCGGCCGCCGTACCTCGTCCGTATCCTCGTCGCCAATTTTCAACAAACTGTTGACGTGTCGTCGCGGGAGGGCGTTAGCTATCGGCACGCCCGTTCAGCACGAAGGCCGTAACCGGCCACGGAGGCTCCCGTGACTTCCCCTTCCACGCCGCCGGGCCTGGCCCGGTTCAACACCGTCGAGGAGCACGCGGCCCGCGCCGCGCTCCACGAGGCGTGCGCTTCCACGGCGTGGGCGAAGCGACTGCTCGCCGCCCGCCCCTACGCCACCCCCGAGGACCTGTACGCCGCGAGCGACGCAGCCATGGCGGACCTGACGGTCGCGGACCTGGAGGAAGCGATGGCCGGCCACCCGCCCATCGGCCGCCCCAAGACCGGCGACCCCACCTCGGCCCGGGAACAGCGCGGCATGTCCGGCGCCTCCGACGCGCTCAAGGCGGAGATGCTGGAGCTGAACCTCGCCTACCAAAAGAGGTTCGGCCATGTCTTCCTGATCTGCGCCACCGGCCGGACCGGCGAGCAGATGCGCGACGCGGTCAGGGAACGGATCGGCAACCCGCCGGAGCGGGAGCGGGAGATCGTCCGCACCGAGCTGGGCAAGATCAACCGTATCCGGCTCGCCCGCCTCGTCGAAGAAGACTGATCTTCGAGGAAGACCGAAGAGGACGCCTGACCATGAGCACCAGCACCACCGCCTCCGTGTCCACGCACATCCTGGACACCAGCATCGGCCGCCCCGCCGAGGCCGTCGCAGTCCAGCTCTCCGCCCGTAGCGGCCGGGACGCTGCATGGCAGGCGCTCGGCGGCTCCGCGACCGACGCGGACGGCCGGTGCAAGGACCTCCCGGCCCTGCCGGAGGGGACCACCCACGTACGGCTCGACTTCGCGGTGGAGCCGTACTTCGAGAAGTTCGCGAACGTCGCGAACAAGCAAGCCGATGCGCAGCAGGACGCCCCCGCGAATCGGGACAGCGGCGCCGGTGTGTTCTTCCCGGAGGTGGCGATCACGTTCGCCGTCGTACCGGGCGAGCACTACCACGTACCGCTGCTGCTCAACCCGTTCGGCTACTCCGTATACCGAGGGAGCTAGCTAGATGCCCACCATCCTGGGACAGAACCAGTACGGCAAGGCCGAGAACCGAGTCGTCAAGATCACGCGGGACGGCGCCACCCATCACATCAAGGACCTGAACGTGTCCGTGTCGCTGAGCGGCGACATGGAGGAGGTCCACTACTCCGGCTCCAACGCCAACGTCCTGCCCACCGACACCACCAAGAACACGGTGTACGCGTTCGCCAAGGAGCACGGCATCGAGTCGGCCGAGCAGTTCGGCATCCACCTCGCCCGGCACTTCGTCACCTCGCAGGAGCCGATCAAGACGGCCCGGATCCGCATCGAGGAGTACGCCTGGGAGCGGATCGAGGCCGCCGACGCCAACTCTCGGTTCATCGGCGCCGACGAGGTCAAGCACTCCTTCGTCCGCAAGGGCCAGGAGACACGGCTCACCCAGATCACCTACGACGGTGAGAGGTGGGAGGTCGTCTCCGGCCTCAAGGACCTCGTCGTGATGAACTCGACCAACTCCGAGTTCTGGGGCTACGTCAAGGACAAGTACACGACGCTGAAGGAGGCCTACGACCGCATCCTGGCCACCCAGGTCTCCGGCCGCTGGCGATTCAACTGGACCGACGACGACCAGCGCATGCCCAACTGGGAGAAGTCCTACGAGCAGACGAAGAAGCACATGCTCCAGGCCTTCGCCGAGACGTACTCGCTGTCGCTCCAGCAGACCCTGTACCAGATGGGTTCGCGGATCATCGAGAACCGCGGTGAGATCGACGAGGTCCGCTTCTCCCTGCCGAACAAGCACCACTTCCTGGTCGACCTGGAGCCGTTCGGGCTGAAGAACGACAATGAGGTGTACTTCGCCGCCGACCGCCCCTACGGCCTGATCGAGGCGACGATCCTGCGGGACGGCTGCGAGCCGCGCATCCCCGTGGACCTCACCAACCTCTGACGCTCCCTCTTTCGGCACCCGTGGCCGGGGAACCCGACTCTCCGGCCACGGCACTCAAACTCCCGGGGTCCTGCCGTGCCCTCTCCACATCAGCGCAAAGGACGAACCATGGCAGCAGACCGGCGCATCGTCATCGAGAACTGCGCGATCGCGACCGTCGACGCGCACGACACCGAGTACGCCTCCGGGTACGTCGTCCTCGCCGGCAACCGCATCGAGTCGCTCGGCGCGGGCACGGCCCCCGACGGCCTGGAGAACGTCGTACGCCGTATCGACGCCTCCGGTCACCTCGTGACCCCGGGCCTGATCAACACCCACCACCACTTCTACCAGTGGATCACCCGGGGTCTGGCGACGGACCACAACCTCTTCGACTGGCTGGTCGCGCTGTACCCCGTCTGGGCGCGCATCGACGAGCCGATGGTGCGCGCGGCGGCCCAGGGCTCGCTCGCGGTGATGGCCCGCGGCGGCGTCACCACCGCCATGGACCACCACTACGTCTTCCCGCGGGGCTCCGGCGACCTGTCCGGCGCGATCATCGGCGCCGCCCGCGACATGGGCGTCCGCTTCACCCTCGCCCGCGGCTCCATGGACCGCAGCGAGAAGGACGGCGGCCTGCCCCCGGACTTCGCCGTCGAGACCCTGGACGGCGCGCTGGCCGCGACCGAGGAGACCGTCCGGCAGCACCACGACTCCTCCTTCGACGCCATGACCCAGGTCGCCGTCGCGCCCTGCTCGCCCTTCTCCGTCTCCACCGAACTGCTGCGGGACGGCGCCCAGCTCGCCCGCCGTCTCGGCGTACGGCTCCACACCCACGGTTCGGAGACCGTCGAGGAGGAGAAGTTCTGCCACGAACTGTTCGGCATGGGCCCGACCGACTACTTCGAGTCCACCGGCTGGCTCGGCGAGGACGTGTGGATGGCGCACTGCGTCCACATGAACGACTCCGACATCGCCGCCTTCGCCAGGACCAGGACGGGCGTCGCGCACTGCCCGTCCTCCAACGCCCGCCTCGCGGCCGGTATCGCCCGGGTCCCGGACATGCTCGCGGCCGGCGTCCCGGTCGGCCTCGGCGTCGACGGCACCGCCTCGAACGAGTCCGGCGAACTCCACACCGAGCTGCGCAACGCCCTCCTCATCAACCGCCTCGGCCCGCGCAAGGAGGCCGCCCTGAACGCCCGCCAGGCCCTGCGCCTCGGCACCCACGGCGGCGCCCAGGTCCTGGGCCGGGCGGCGGAGACCGGTTCCCTGGAGCCGGGCAAGCTCGCCGACCTGGTCCTGTGGAAGCTGGACACGGTCGCCCACGCCTCCATCGCCGACCCCGTGACCGCCCTGGTCTTCGGCGCGGCGGCCCCGGTCACCGCCTCCTTCGTCGACGGCCGGCAGATCGTCGAGGACGGGCGGCTGCTCACGGCCGATGAGGACGCCATCGCCCGCGCCACGCGGGACGAGGCCCAGCGGCTGGCGAGGATCGCCGCGCAGGGCTGAACACCCCGATGACTCCGGCCGGGAGGGACGGCTCCCGGCCGGTGGCCGTGGACCCGAGCGGGGACCACGGTGCCGTCTCCGGGGCGCGCGGATGCGTGCGCCCCGGAACGGTCCTCCCGTCATCCGCATGTCCGGTCCCGCACGACCACCCGCACCACCTCCTTGACACCCACGGCAGCCATCGACGCGGCCGTGTACCCGACCGGAGGGACGCCGCTGTGGCCGACCACCCCGTTGACGAGAAACTCCCCGCGCTCAAGATGGCGACGACCGGCCTCCAGCATGTGGCCGCCATGTACGCGGGAGTCGTCGCCCCACCCCTGATCGTCGGCGCGGCCATCGGCCTGTCCGCCACCGATCTGACCTTCCTCACCGGCGCCTGCCTGTTCACCGCGGGCCTCGCCACGTTCCTGCAGACCCTGGGCATCTGGAAGATCGGCGCCCGGCTGCCCTTCGTCAACGGCGTCACCTTCGCCGGTGTCGCCCCCATGACCGCGATCGTCGCCTCCACCGAGGACAAGTCCGATGCCCTGCCGATCATCTTCGGCGCGGTCATCGTCGCCGGACTCCTGGGGTTCATCGCGGCCCCCTTCTTCAGCAAGGCCGTGCGCTTCTTCCCGCCGGTGGTCACGGGCACGGTCATCACCCTCATTGGCATCTCCCTCCTCCCGGTCGCCTTCGGCTGGGCGCAGGGACCCGACCCGGCGGCGCACGACTACGGTTCGGCGACCAGCCTGGGGCTGGCCGCCGTCACCCTGCTGATCGTGCTGCTCCTGCGCCGTTTCACCACCGGCTTCGTCAAGCAGATCGCGGTGCTGCTCGGCCTGGTCGCCGGCACGCTGATCGCGATCCCGTTCGGCGCGACGGACTTCGCTCCGGTCGCGGACGCGGCCGTCATCGGCTTCCCGACCCCGTTCCACTTCGGCGCCCCGCAGTTCCAGCTGGCCGCGATCATCTCGCTGTGCGTGGTGATGGTGGTCTCGATGACCGAGTCGACCGCCGACATGCTGGCGCTGGGCGAGATCGTCGACCGCCCGGCCGACGAGAAGACCATCGCGGCCGGCCTGCGCGCCGATACCCTCGGCTCGGCGATCAGCCCGCTCTTCAACGGCTTCATGTGCAGCGCCTTCGCGCAGAACATCGGCCTGGTCGCCATGACCAGGATCCGCAGCCGGTACGTCGTCGCCACCGGCGGCGGCTTCCTGGTGCTGATGGGCCTGTGTCCCATGGCCGCCTCGCTGATCGCCGTCGTACCGCGCCCGGTGCTCGGCGGCGCGGGCGTGGTCCTGTTCGGCTCGGTCGCCGCCAGCGGCATCCAGACCCTGGTCAGGGCCGGCCTGGACAAGGACAACAACGTCCTGATCGTGGCCGTCTCCCTGGCCGTCGGGATCATCCCCATCACGGCGCCGGAGTTCTACCACGCGTTCCCGGAGACGGCGCGGATCGTCCTGGACTCGGGCATCTCCACGGGGTGTGTGGCGGCGGTCCTGCTGAACCTGGTCTTCAACCACCTGGGCAACAAGGACGCCCAGGACGTCACCCATCCCATGGAGGCGGGGGAGGAGATCACCGGCGCGACCCGCGCCGCCTAGAGGCCGAACAGGCCCGGGTCCGTGGCCAGTTCTTTGAAGACCTTCGCGGGGTCGGCGACCAGCCTGCGTTCCTTGAGATCCAGGACGCCGCCGACCGCCGTGATCTCGGCGGCCACCGTGCCGTCGGTCTTGCGGACGGTCTGCTCGATACGGAACGTCTTGCCGCTGCCCCAGTCGAAGGCGCAGGTCACCTCGACCTCGTCGCCCGCGAGCAGCTCACGTTTGTAGCGGATGGTCGTCTCCAGGGCCACCGGGCCCACGCCCGTTCCCGTGAGCGCGGACTGGCTGATCCCCGCGGCGTGCAGCAACGACCAGCGGGCGTGCTCCGCGTAGTTCAGGTACACGCTCTGGTTGAGGTGGCCCTGCACGTCGGTCTCGTAACCGCGGACGGTCACAGGGACGGAAAACGGTTCGCTCACGGCATTCCCCTCTCGCACCGGACGCTCTCGCACCGGACTCTCGTGCATCGCGCAACGATCCACCGATCTTGGCATGCCCATCACGCTCGGCGCGGCGAAGCCAGGAGATACCGGTTTCCGGTGCGCGGTTCACGGTGGTCGCTCACCTGCCAGCCTGCCCCCTCCAGGGTCGCCGCGCAGGCGCGCAGTGCCTCGCCGTCCGGCTCGTACACGGCCACGGCCTCCGGCTGCGGGGTGGTCCGCACCCGGTACCCCTCCTCGGAGCCCTGTGCGGCCGGCTGGTGCCCGGCCGCCTCCAGGGCGAGCGCGGCGGCCTCGGCCAGATGCGCACGCTCCCAGCCGCACGGCCGGTCCGTGGCCCCGTCCGGGTTGGTCATCCGGCGCAGCTCCAGCAGGCCCTGCCAGGCGCTGTGCACCTCACGCCGCCGGACCGGCCCGCCGGCTTCCGGCACCGTCTCCTCGCCCCCGACGCGCGCCGCGAAGACGCCCGCCGACGCGGGGGCCTCCCCGGCCGGCCCGGGCGTCCCCGTCACGCCCTGCCGTACCCGGTGGCCCTCCGGGGTCAGAAAGTGATCGTGCGGCGGCCGGGGGTGCCGGAAGGCCAGCCCGCGCTTCACCAGCGCCGCGAGCTGCGCCTCCGTACCCCTGAGCCGTCCGGTGACCGGGTCGGCGGCGTCGATGACACGCCGCTGCGCGGCGGTCGGCGGTCGGGTCACGGCGCGCTCCTCTCCGGCACAGCCCCGGGGCACTCGCCCCACTTGCTCGAAGGCTACGACCCGCCACTGACAACCGGGCCTACTGGCGGTACCCGCCGAGGAATCGCCCGATCCGTCCGATGGCCGCCTCCAGGTCGTCCGCGTGCGGCAGGGTCAGGATCCGGAAGTGATCCGGGCTCGGCCAGTTGAAGCCCGTGCCCTGGACCACCTGGATCTTCTCGCGCAGCAGGAGGTCGAGGACGAACTTCTCGTCGTCGTGGATCTTGTGCACCTTGGGGTCGATGCGCGGGAAGGCGTACAGCGCCCCCTTCGGCTTCACGCAGGTCACGCCCGGGATCTCGTTGAGCTTCTGCCAGGCCACGTCCCGCTGCTCCAGCAGCCGCCCGCCCGGCCCGGTGAGGTCGCCGATGGACTGCCGGCCGCCGAGCGCGGCCTGGATGGCGTACTGGGCGGGCGCGTTGGCGCACAGTCGCATGGAGGCCAGCATGGTGAGGCCCTCCAGGTAGTCCTTGGCGTGCTGCCTCGGGCCCGTGACGATCAGCCAGCCGGAGCGGAAGCCCGCCACCCGGTAGGTCTTCGACAGGCCGCAGAAGGTGAGAACGACCAGGTCGGGGGCGAGGGTGGCGGCCGAGTGGTGCACGGCGTCGTCGTAGAGGATCTGGTCGTAGATCTCGTCGGCGAACACCATCAGGCCGTGCCGCCGGGCGAGGTCGAGGATGCCCTCGACGATCTCCTTCGGGTAGACCGCGCCGGTGGGGTTGTTCGGGTTGATGATCACGACCGCCTTGGTCCGATCCGTGATCTTCGACGCCATGTCGTCCAGGTCGGGATACCAGTCGGCCTGCTCGTCGCACAGGTAGTGGACCGCCTTGCCGCCGGCCAGAGTCGTCACCGCGGTCCACAGGGGGAAGTCCGGGGCGGGGATCAGGACCTCGTCGCCGTCCTCGAGCAGCGCCTGTACGGCCATGGAGACCAGCTCCGACACGCCGTTGCCGAGGAAGACGTCGTCGACGCCGACCTCCAGGCCCAGCGTCTGGTAGCGCTGGGCCACCGCCCGGCGGGCGGACAGCACACCGCGCGAGTCGGTGTAGCCGTGCGCCTGCGGCAGCATCCGGATCATGTCCTGGACGATCTCCTCCGGCGCCTCGAACCCGAAGAGCGCCGGGTTGCCGGTGTTCAGGCGCAGCACACTGTGACCCGCCTCCTCCAGCGCGTTGGCGTGCTCGATGACCGGGCCGCGGATCTCGTAACAGACCTCGCTGAGCTTGCTCGACTGCCGGAACTCCATGCGCGCGCTTCCCCTCGGCCGATTGGTGTTGCTTGGTTTTACCAAGTAGCTGCTTGGAAAGTCCAACAACTTGTCTAGACTGCGTCGCATGCCACCTCGCCGAAGCTACGACCAGTACTGTTCCGCCGCCCGCGCGCTCGACCTGGTCGGCGACCGCTGGACCCTGCTGATCGTCCGGGAGCTCCTCGCCGGTCCCCGCCGCTACACCGATCTGCACGCGGACCTGCCCGGCGTCAGCACGGACGTACTCGCCTCCCGGCTCAGGGACATGGAGCGCGACGGCCTCGCGACCCGGCGTCGGCTGCCACCGCCCGGCGCGGCCTCCGTGTACGAACTCACCGAGCGGGGGCGGGGGTTGCTGCCGGTGCTGCAAGCGCTGGGGGAGTGGGGGCAGGGGGACCTGGGGGAGCGGCGGCCGACGGACGCCGTGCGGGCGCACTGGTTCGCCCTGCCGCTGCTGCGCCGGCTGGACGGGGAGGGGCTGGTCGAAGTCCGTCTGGAGGAAGGGCACTTCCACCTCTACGCCGGTGCCGAGGACGGACCCGTGTACGGCGACGGGCCCGCCCCCGGGGAGCCGGACGCCCGGCTGGTGCTGGACACCGGCACCTGTACGGCCATCGGCCGGGGCGAGCTGAGCCTGGTCCAGGCGGTCAGGGAGGGCCGGGTCGAGGTGAGCGGCGAGGGCACGCTCGCCAAGGCACTGCGCGACACATGACAGAAGGCCCGCGCGAAGCGGGCCTTCAGAGTCCAGGGCAGGTCAGGCGGCGGGCGGCACCCGTGACGGCCGCCCCGAGCCGCGTGTCAGCGTGTACCCGGCGACCCCCGCCAGCGCGGCCAGCACGCCGCCCACCGCGGTCCACACCCACCGGTCCGACCACCAGCCGGACGCCCAGCCGTCCTCGGGTTGGAGCCCGGCCAGCACCGCCGAGGACTCCTCCTCGTCCCCGGACCGCGTCGCGATCCCCGGCACCAGCGGCTCGGCCAGCGAGCCGTCCACCGCCGCGGATCCGCCGATGTCCTTGGAGTCGACCCGTACCTCGGAGCCGACCGGGAGGCCCAGGTCGGATGCGGCGACGCCGGTGACCGTCAGCCGGACGTAGTACGTGCCCTGCAGCGGGTCGTTCGCCCACGGCTCCGACCAGGCCCGGACCGTGCGCAGCACACAGGCGAGTTCGACCGAGGCCGCGTCCGCGGCGGCGGTGCGCGTCTGCGCCCCGTACTGGCAGGCCTGGCGGCGGCGCAGCCCGTCGTACACGTCGATCTGCCAGGTCTGCGGCGCGTGGGTGTCCGGCAGCTTCACCTTCGCCGTGACCGTGGGGCGCTGCCCGGTGTCGGCGGGGAACGACCAGTACAGGTAGTCGCCGGTGGAGCCGCTCGCCGTGGCGCGCTGCCCCTGCTCGATCTCCGTCGCGGTACGGAAGGAGGTGCCGGCCCGGGTGGGCGCCGCCGAGGTGTCCTGCGACGGGCTCGGCGAGGCGTCGGCCGCGGCAGGAGCGGCCGCGAGCCCCAGGGTCAGCAACGCCGCGCTCAACGCACGTATCACTCGCATCAGTTGGTCCTCCAGACCGCGACCCGCCAGCGCGAAAGCCAGCCCCAGACGAGACCGGCGAGGAAGCCGGTGAGGATCAGCGCGCCGAGCAGCCACCAGCCGCGGCCGAGGCCGAAGGAGGCCACGTCGCCTGCCCGGCTCGGCCCGTCCACGACGTCGACGGTCAGCTCCAGCGGCAGCCCGGGCGTGGTCTTCACGCCGGAGGCCGCCGAGAAGGAGTGGGTGACCGCCAGGCACACGGCCTCCGCGGCCGGCTTGTCACCGTCGGCGTCGTCGCGCTCGGGCTCGGGGTGCCTGAGCCCCGTCGAGATCACATCCGTACGGCCGTTGCCCGCCGCCTCGCCGCGCACGATCTCCCGGCCCTTGAGCGTCACGGCCCGCAACAGCACGCCGTAGGCTGGGTTCACGGCCCGGTCCGCCGCCACGCTCACCGAGGCGCGCAGCTCCTGACCCGGCAGGACGTCCACCCGGTACCAGCGCTGCTGCCCGAACTCCTCCCGGTCGCTGTACAGGCCCGACTTCAGCGTCGGCGCCTCCGAGCACCGGGACGCGCCCTCGGCCGCCACCGGCGTCACCACCGGATCGGCCGCCCGGTCCACCAACTGGTTGACCTTGTCGGTGAGTTCGTCCTGGTGCTCCACCGAGGTGTAGGTGCCGCCGGTGGCCTCGGCGATGCAGCTCAGCTGCCTGCTCAGTTTGGCGGTCGGCACCAGGCCCAGTGTGTCGATGGTCAGTCCGATGCCCTTCGCCGCGATCTCGCGGGCCACCTCGCACGGGTCGAGCGGGGCACAGGTGTCCTCGCCGTCGCTGATCAGCACGATGCGCTTGGAGCCGTCGCCGCCGTCGAGGTCGTCGGCCGCCTTCAGCAGGGCCGGGCCGATCGGCGTCCAGCCCGTCGGGGTGAGCGTGGCGACGGCCGTCTTGGCCTCGGTGCGGTCCAGCGGGCCGACCGGGTAGAGCTGCGCGGTGTCCTTGCAGCCCGTCTTCCGGTCGTCCCCGGGGTAGTCGGCGCCGAGGGTGCGGATGCCGAGTTCGACCTCCTCGGGCGTCGCGTCGAGTACCTCGTTGAACGCCTGCTTCGCGGCGGCCATCCGCGACTGTCCGTCGATGTCCCGCGCCCGCATCGAGCCGCTCACATCGAGGACGAGGTCGACCTTGGGGGCGGCCTGGCCCGTGGGTTCGCCGGCGGCCGCTCCGGCCGGGAAGGCGATCCCGGCCGTCAGCGCGGCGAGCAGGGCGCAGACGCCCGCCGCCAGCCGTTTTCTTGTGATCATCGGCGGATCTTATTGATCTCCGGGGTCGTGCTCCAAAAGCCGGGCTGCAAGACGAGTCTCACGCAAGGGGATTGGGCAGTTCCGCCCATTGGTCCCCGGGCGTCTGCGGCGAGAGCCGCATCAGCGTCAGCGCCTTGGTGGGCAGGGGGTCCGTGCGGAGCGCCGTGAGGTCCGGGGTGCGCGGTAGGTCGTCCACGGCCGTCTCCAGCGCCGCCGCGAGCGCCGCCCCCGACCCCGCCGTCCCGGCCAGCGCGCCCGCCACCAGCGAGCCGAACAGCTTGCGGCGCAGCGTGCGTTCGTCGTCCGTGACCATTCGGGCGGGCAGGTCGGGCACCGTGATGCCGTGCCGGGCGAGGCGGGCGGGGCTGACGCGGATGTCGGCCAGATCGCGGTAGACGAGCCGCAGCGGATCGCCCTCCGGCGAGAGGACCACCAGGAGGTTCTGGCCGTGCGCCTCCAGAGCCACGCCCAGCTCCAGCAGCCGCAGCCCGACGGTGAGGGCGAGGCGCGCGAAGCCGGCCAGCCAGGCGGGGGAGCGGGGCAGGGCGCTGGTCGCGAGCGCCGCCACCGGCAGCACCCGTTCACCGCTCCCGGCGTACGTCTGCGGCGACTCCCGCAGCACGGCCGCGAAGTCGGGGGAACCGGCCGCCGCGGCGCCCAGGGTGCGGGTGATGTGCAGCAGGCCGTCCATGCGCGCGGCGGGCGTCTCGGCGAAGTCCGACAGCAGCGCGGACGCGGCGACCGAGGGCAGCGAGATGTCCCGCACCGAGGACGTCAGCCGGGCGCTGAGCGAGGTCTTGACATGCGGCCCGCCGGGCAGGGCGAGCGTCCGCAGGGACATCAGCGGATGCCCGGCGCGCCGCTCCTCGCACGCCCGCTTCAGCACGTGCGCCGCCTGCCAGGGGTGCACCGGCAGCACCACACGCGGCCCGTCCCGCAGGTCCCGCGGCCAGGCCCCCGTCACCAGGCACTCCTCCGCCCGCACCGGCACAAGACCCAGCTCCACGACCGGCCGGTGCTCGGGCCCGTAGGCGAGCTGCTCGGCCACCGAGAAACCCGGCCGGGACCGGCAGGTGGGGTGGAACGGATGCCCGTCGACGATCCGTTGCTCCCACTCCCAGTCGTTCCCCGGCCACTCGTCGGCCGAGTGGCCCTCCTGCCCCGCTCTCGACAGGGCCAACGAGGCGACACTGTGCCCGAGTTCGGCGGCGAAGGAGGCCGAGTGCGGAACGGCGAGGTCTGTCACCAGCCGCGCCGGATCGTCGTAATCCACGCCGTCGAGCCCGACGACGGTGACGTGGTCGCCGGTCGCGTACGGATCCGGCGGCGGGCCGTGCAGCCGGCGGCCGTCGGTCAGGAACAGGGTCAGCCCGTCCCGGGCCGGCTCCCCGCGGGCCACCCAGGGCAGCGGATCATGGGCGAGACCGCGCCACAGACGGGACAGCACGGCCGCCCGGGCACCGGGCAGTTCGGCCTCGTACCGCGGCAGCAGACCAGGGCGTACGACGGCCAGTTCCTCGGCGACCTCGGCCTCGGCGGTGGGGAAACGGTGCACGGGCGGGCTCCTCGGGTACGAATAGGGCGTCACGGCGCGATGACGGCGACCGGCATACTGATCATCTCCGCCAGGAAGTCCGGAAGTCCCGGAAGGGCCGCTGGGAACGTGGAGAACACAAGGAACGCAGGGAAACGAGTGGATCGCGTGGACCTCATGCCCCCGCCCGCCGACGCGTACGCCGCCGTGCCGCTGCTGAACTGCCTGCTGCGGGAAGTGGCCCGGCCGGTGCGCCGGACCGGCGAGCACCGGATCTACCGACTGCCCGGCGGAGACCGGCTGCTGCGGGTGCGCGGGACGCGGCGGCCCGCCGAGCCCGAGGTCGAGGGGCCGGACGGCTGGCAGTGCGTCGGCCACACCGAGCTGGTCAAACTCGTCGCCGAGGAACTGCGACGGCACACCGGCCTGTCCAACCACGAACTGCCCGCCGAGATGATCGACAGCAGGGACGCCGTGGCCGCCCTGCTGGAAGCCCGCGAGCGCGCCACCCCGCCCGACGATCCCTATCTGCGCTCCGAGCAGTGCCTCCTCACCGGCCACACCCACCACCCGGCCCCCAAGGCGCGTGGCGGCGGCCCGGCCGCGGGCTGGCTGCCGTACGCGCCCGAGGCGTACGCCCGTTTCCCGCTGACCCTGCTCGGGCTGCGCGAGGACACCGTCGTCGAGGAGGGCGACACCTCGGCCCTCGACGCCCTCGGCACCGCCCCGCCCGGCTACCGGCTGCTCCCGGCCCACCCCTGGCAGCTCGACCTGGCGAGCGCGGAGCTCGCCGCCGCCTTCGCGGACGGGAGGCTGGTCCGGCTCGGCACGACCGCCTTCGACACCTGGCCCACGGCCGCGATCCGCACGCTCTACGCACCCGAGCAGGACCTGTTCCTGAAGTTCAGCCTGGACGTGCGCATCACCAACGACATCCGCCGGCTGTGGCGCCACGACCTGCTCGCCCTGCGCCGCACCGACACGGCCGTGTGCGCCGCCTTCGAGACGTTCGACGGCCCCCCGGCCTGGCTCGGCGACCGCGGGTACCGCACCGCGGACTTCGCCTTCGAGGCCCTGGCCGTCCTCGTCCGCGACGGCTTCGCCGGCCGTCTCCTGCCCGGCGCGACCCCGCTGCTCGCCGCCGGACTCGTCGAGGGCTTCGACGGCAGCCCGCTCGACCGCGCCGCCGACCCCGGGGCGTGGTGGGCGGCGTACCTGGCGCAGGTGGTGCCCCCGGCGCTGGAGACCTTCGCCCGGCACGGCGTCGTCATCGAGGCCCATCTGCAGAACACCCTGGTCGCCGTGGACGCCGACGGCATGCCCGTGCAGGCGCTGTACCGGGACGCCGAGGGCGTGAAGCTGCTTTCGGACGTCTCCCGGGAGGCCGGCTGGGAGCGGCTCGTGTACTGCCTGGTCGTCAACCACCTCACCGAGATCGCCGGCGCCCTCGCCGAACGCCGGCCCGGCTTCGCCCCCTGGCCCGCCGCCCGCCGCGAACTCGCCCGCCACGACCTGCCCGAGATCTCCGGCCTGCTCACCTCGCCCACCCTCCCCGCCAAGACGAACCTCCTGCTGCGCTGGACGGGCGCGAACGGCGCCGACGCCCGCTACCTGCCGCTGCCCAACCCGCTCAGGGAAGGAACGTGACCTGCGGGGCCCCCGTCCGCGCAGGCCGGCGAGACGGACCGAACCGGTGCTCCGGCCGCATGGAATGATGGCGGGCGACATGGCGACGGCGGAACGAGGAAGCCGGTGTGAATCCGGCGCGGTCCCGCCACTGTGACCGGCCTCGGCCGGGAGCCAGGAGACTCACGCGGTCGCCTCCTCGACGAACCACCGGGGCGGATCTCCCCGGAGAGAGGAAGGGTGCGGCATGTCCGCAACCCCGGCCGGAGGGGTTCCGTGCCGCGTCGTCGTGTGCCGGGACTGCTGCTGCGGCAGCCGCAAGGTGACCGGCGTCGACCACGCGGCCCAGACCGAGCGGCTGCGCGAGGCGGCGCCCGTGCGGGTCTCCGAGTGCCTCGACGTCTGCGACCAGGCCAACGTCATCGTCGTACAGCCGTCCGCGGCGGGCCGGGCCGCCGGGGCCCGGCCGGTGTGGTTCGGTCTGGTCAACGACCCGGCCGCGACCGAGGACATCGTCACCTGGGTCCGCGAGGGCGGCCCCGGCGTCGCCCCCCGGCCCGAGATCCTCGACCTGTACGCCTTCAGCCCGCTGAAGAGGCCGCGCCCGGGCGGCTCATGACCCGGCGGTGGCCGGCACGCACAGGACGGGGACGTTCGAGAGGTGCAGGAGTTTGTGGGGGGTCGAGCCCAGCAGGGCGCCGCGCACCGGGCTCTCGCCCCAGGTGCCCACCACGATCACCCTGCCGTCGTGGCGTGCCGCGGCGTCGATGAGCGCCTGCGCGGGCCGCTGGTCGATGAGTTCGACGGTGCTCGGCACGCCGGCTTCGTCGGCGACCCGGACGGCGTGACCGAGCACGGTGGTCCCGGCCTCGCGGACGGCCTCGTGGTGAGCGCCGTACTCCTCGCCCGTGACGCCCGGGGCCGCGGCTCCGTAGACGATCACCAGCGGTTCGCCGTACGCGGCCGCCACCTCGATCGCGACGCGCAGCGCGCTCCGGGCGCCCGGGGACTCGTCGTAGCCGAGGACCACCGACATCTCAGGACTCCTTGCCGTGCTTGCCGGGGACGAGGTCGGGGTCGACCACGCTGGGGTGTTCCGACCAGAACACGGGGGTGATCAGCCGCCACACGACCATGAGGATCACGCCCGTGACGATGATGCCGATACCGATGACCAGCGGGGGACCGAGCCCGAACCACGAGACGCCGCTGTAGGAGTTGGCGGGGTCGGACATGTCCGCCACGGACTCCACCAGCAGCCAGGCCAGCAGCCCGGCACCGACCAGCGGGCCGAGCCCGATCAGGAAGAAGTTGCGGGCACTGCGGGTCAGTTGGCGGCGGTAGTAGACCGCGCAGGCGAGACCCGTGAGCGCGTAGTAGAACGCGATCAGCAGGGACAGCGCGGTCAGCGAGTCGAAGAGGGCGTTCTCGCTGATGTGGTAGAGGACGAGATACCAGACGATGGCGATACCGGCGACCCACCAGGTGCTCACGTCGGGCGTGCGGAACCGGGGGTTGATACGGCCGAAGTGCGCGGGCAGCGCATGGCGGCGGGCCATCGACAGGCCGGTGCGCGACGCCGGGATGATCGTCGTCTGCGTCGACGCGAGCGCGGACGTCGAGACCGCCAGCAGCACGACCCAGTCCCAGCCGCCCATCACCTCTTCGGCGAGCAGCGCGAAGATGAACTCCTCCTCCGCCGCGTTCTCGGCCAGATAGGCCGTTCCCGCGTACCCCACGACCGCGAACGCGACCGCGAGGTAGGTCACCAGGAGCAGCACCGTCGACCACACGGCCGCCTTGCCGGGGGCGGTGGCGGAGTCCTCGGTCTCCTCGGTGAGGTTGACCGCCGACTCCCACCCCCAGTAGATGAACACGCCCAGCAGCAGGGCGGCGGTCAGGGACGCCCCGCCCGCTCCGAAGGGATCGAGCCAGCTGAACTCCGGTTCGATGGCGTCGAGTGTGCCGGTGCCGGCGTAGACGCGGTAGAGAGCCACCACGGCGAAGACCAGCAGACAGGCGACCTGCGCCAGGATGAGGACGTTTTGCACCTTGGCCGACACGTCGATGCCGATCACGCAGACGGCCGTCATCACCAGGACGAGGAGCACGGTCAGCACCTGGCGGACGGCGTCGTTGTCCGCCCAGCTGTCCAGACCGACCGCGAGCAGGAAGAAGGTCACGGCGACGTCCGCCAGCGACCCGACGACCAGGACACCCGTCATGGCGATGGCCCAGCCGCCGAGCCAGCCCGCCCACGGCCCCATGGCCCGGGTGACCCACGAGAAGGTCGTGCCGCAGTCCTGGTCGACCTTGTTGAGGTAGTAGAAGGCCGACGCGATCAGCAGCATCGGCACGAACGACGCGATCATCACCCCGGGGGCGTAGATGCCCACCAGCGCCACGACCGGGCCGATGACCGCCGCCACCGAGTACGCCGGTGAGGTCGCGTTGAGCCCGATGACCAGAGCGTCGAGGAACCCGATCGCATTGGGCTTCAGGCTCGCGGACGCTGGCGGGCCCGCGTCCGTGATGTCCTTGGCCATGCTCCCTCACTCCCGTTGTGCGTGGATCCATACAACAGGCAGGTGTGAGGCATTTTAGCCATTGATGACCTTTTAGGTGCCTTATGTCGCCTTTCGGCTCCGTACCAGCAGACGCAGGAAGTACGGCGTGCCGATCACCGCCGTCATCAGTCCGGCACCCAGCTGGGCGGGGGCGATGACGGTCCGGCCGAGCAGATCGGCCGTGCAGACGAGCGCGGCACCGAGCAGGACGGCGACCGGCACCACCCGCACATGCCGCCGGCCCACGAGGGCACGTGCCGCGTGCGGCGCCACGAGACCCACGAAGCCGATGGTGCCGGCCGATGCGACCGCGGTCGCGGCGAGCAGGACACCCAGAACCAGGAAACCGAGCCGGGCCCGGGGCAGTCCGAGGCCGAGCAGCCGCGGGGTGTCCTCGTCGAGGGAGACGAGATCCAGCTCGGTGCGCCGCGCGACCGCGACGGCCAGGCCCAGCACCAGCACCAGCGCGACGGGCACGACGTCCGGCATGGTCCGCCCGTATGTCGAACCGGACAGCCAGGTCAGCGCCTTCGTGGCGTTGAAGGGGTCGGTGAGCACGATGAGCAGACTGATCAGGGCCGTGGAGCCGGCGGCCATGCCGATCCCGACGAGGACCAGGCGGTTCTGCCGGTAGCCGCCCCGGGCCGCGAGCCCGAAGACGACGGCGGAGGCCAGCGCGGCACCCCCGAACGCGGCACCCGCGAGGCCCCAGGAGCCGACGGCGGGCACGGTCGTCACGAGCAGCACGGCACCCAGCGCGGCGCCGCCGGAGACACCCAGAACGCCCGGCTCCGCGAGCGGATTGCGGGTCACGGCCTGCACGAGCGTGCCGGCCAGGGCGAGCGACGCGCCCGCGCACAGCGCCGCGAGCACCCGCGGCACCCGCGTGTCCAGTACGAAGGAGACGGCCTGACCGGCCCGCCCCTGCGCCCAGTTCGCGACATCGCCGAGCAGGAGTTTGCTGTCGCCGAGCAGGACGCCGGCCACCGTGACACCCACGACCACGGCGGCCAGGACGCCCACCGTGACCAGGAACGCCGTCCGGCTGGGGGTGCGCAGCCGGTCCGGTGCGTCGGCGCCGGCCGTGTCCCGCAGCCGGAGGGCGGTCACCACCAGGAACACGGCACCGACCAGGCTGGTGACGATGCCGGTGGGCACGGCGACCGCCGTGTCCGCGGGGACGAGGGTCCGCAGCAGCACATCCGACCCGAGCACCAGCGCGGCACCGGTGAGCCCGGCCACGGGCAGGGCCGCGCGGGCGCGGACGAAGCCCCGGAACCGGCGGGCGAGCGGACGCACCAGGGCGGGGGCGCAGAGCCCGACGTAGCCGATGGGCCCGGCGAGCGTGACGGCCGCCGCGGACAGCAGCGCCGCCAGCACCACCACCGTGACGCGGGTGGCGTGGACCGGGACGCCAAGACCGCGTGCCGCGTCGTCCCCGAGGGCGAGCGCGTCGACCCGCCGGGCGACCAGCAGCAGCCCGGCGAGTCCCGCCAGGGCGACGGGCAGCATCTGCAGGACGCCGTCGAAGCCGTTCTGGCCGATGCTCCCCTGGTTCCACTGGTAGAGGCCCTCCGTCTGCTGCGGGAACAGCAGGAGCAGTCCCTCCGTCACGGAGTTCAGGCCGAGTGCGAGCGCCGTGCCGGCGAGGACCAGCCGTACGGTGCCCGTGCCGAGCCCGGACAGGGCGAGCACGACGGCCGCCGCCACCAGCCCGCCCGCGAAGGCGACGCCCGAGGAGGCCAGCAGGGGCAGGGAGAGGCCGGTCGCGCCGACCAGCCCGAGCGCCAGGTACGAACCGGCGTTCACCGCGAGGGTGTCGGGCGAGGCGAGCACATTGCGGCTGACGGCCTGGAGGACGGCGCCCGCGATACCGAGGACGACGCCCACCAGGAGGCCGGCGGCCATCCGCGGCAGCCGGGAGGCGATGACCACGGACGCGTCGCCCGGATCGGCCTGCCCGGTCAGGGCCTTGAACACCTGCGCCGGTCCGACGGCGGCGGTGCCCTGGGTGATGTCGACGACCGCGAGGGCGGCGACGAGGAGGACGAGCCCGGCCGTCACCGCGGCCGCGCCCGTACGGGACGCGGCCGCCGGTGTACGGGTGACGGGGGGCGCTTCGGTGACGGCCATGACCCCGCTACTTCGTCAGCGCGTCGACGAGGGCGTCGATGTACGCCTCCATCGACTGCGGACCGCCGAACATCCAGATGCCGTCGGGCAGCCGGTGCACCTTGTCCGCCTTGACGAACGGCAGGGACGTCCACACGGCGTTCTTCTTCAGCTGGCCGGAGAACGGGTTGCTGGACTTGTCCTCGTCGTTGCCTATGTAGGCGAACCGCACGTCCTTCGGCAGGGCGGTGAGGCCCTCGACGTCGGTGGTGCCGAGGCCGTAGGCCGGGTCGCCCTTGACCTTCCAGGCGTTCTTCAGGCCGAGCTGCTTGTTGACCGACCCGATGAGGGAGCCGTCGGTGTACGGGCGCAGGGAGACCTGGTTGGAGGTGACGTAGCCGTCGGCGAAGGCGATGTCGGAGCCGTCGAGCTTGGCCTCGGTGAGGGCCTTCTTGCCCTCGGCGACCTTGGCCTCGAAGCTCGTCCGGGCGGCCTTCGCCTTGTCGGTGGTGCCGGTGGCCTTGGCGATGAGGTCGAGGTTGGTGAACATCTGCCCGATCTGGTCGGACGCGTCGGCGGACTTGATCTCCAGCACCGGGGCGATCTTCCGCAGCTGCTTCACGGCCGCGTCGGGCAGGTCGGAGCTGGCCACGATGAGGTCGGGGGCGAGGGAGGCGACGGTGTCCATGCTGGGCTCGCCGCGGGTGCCGATGTCCTTCGGCTCGTTCTTCAGCGGGACGGCGGTGTCCCACGTCTTGTAGCCCTTGACGTCGGCGACGCCGACCGGGTCGACACCGAGGGTGATGAGACTCTCGACCTCGTTCCACTCGGTGGCGACGACCTTCTTGGCCGGGCCGTCGAGTTCGACCTTCGCGCCGGTGGAGTCGGTGAGGGTGATGGCCTCGGAGGTCTTCTTCGAGCTGTCCGCGGCGGGCTCGGTGGTGCCGCAGGCGGCGAGGGTGAGTGCCGCGGCCGTGGTGGTGGCGGTGAGCAGGAGACGTCTCATGAGGTGGTGCCGAGCCTTTCGCTTCGGGTGGTACGGGTGTGGTGCCGGCCGATCGGACGGGTCCGCGGTCGGCCGGTGTGGGGGTCTGTGTCGACGTCGATCCGGATGCCGTAGACGGCGGTGAGCCGTTCCGGGGTCAGGACCTCCTCGGGCCGGCCCTCGGCGACGATCCGGCCCGCTTCGAGCAGCGTGATCCGGTCGGCGATGGCCGCCGCCTGGTCGAGGTCGTGCAGCACGACCCCGACGGCGATCCCGTGGTCGTCCGCCAGATCGCGGACGAGGTCGAGGAGTTCGATCTGGTAGCGCAGGTCGAGATAGGTCGTCGGCTCGTCCAGCAGCAGCACACCGGTCTCCTGGGCGAGGCAGCTCGCGAGCCAGACCCGCTGCAACTGCCCGCCGGAGAGGTGGTCGGCGCCGCGCTCGGCGAGGTCCGTGACTCCGGTCAGCGCGAGCGCCCGCTCGACAGCGGCCGAGGCGTCCGGGTCCGGGCGGCCGAAGCGGCCCCGGTACGGGTAGCGGCCGAACTCGACGAGGTCCCGCACGGTCAGCCCGCTGGGCGTGGGCCGGCCCTGGGTCAGCAGGGCCACGTACCGCGCGAACTCCCGGGCGGTCAGGGCGAGGCCGTCGGTGCCGGCGTCGATCCTGAGCGCGGCCTCGCGGGCCCGCTGCAGCCGGGCGATCGTCCGCAGCAGCGTCGACTTCCCGCTGCCGTTGGGGCCGACCAGGACGGTCACCTCACCGGGCCGGAGCGCGATCGCCGCGTCGTGCACGACATCCACGCCGTCGTACGACACGGTCACACCCGTGGCCGAAAGTTGATGCCCGCGCAGACGCTGTCCGCCGGCCGTTTCTTCACCTGATCTCACGCGGCGAAGGTTAGCCTAACCTTAGTTAATGCCGAGAGGGGGGTGCCTGAACCGTGATCTCAGCCCGTCCGCCACGAGGCCGGATCCATACCCCCGAGCGGCGCAGCGACTGCGGGCAGTGCGGATAGACCTCGTCGATCTCGAGCGGGGAGCGGGTGAGGATGTCCCGGTCCCGCTCGGTGAGCCGGTCGTGGACCTCCTCGATCACCACGGGCCACGGCTCGCCCAAGGAGGGCTCCCGGGGTGTGCGCGTCCGTTGATCTGTCCGTACAGCCTAGCGAAAGTAAGGCAAGGCTAGCCTTATCAAGGGTTCCGGGGCGGGCAGAACTCGGCCGAGACGACGTTCTTGCCGCCGCCGACCCAGTCCCCGTTGAAGTTCAGGGTGATCATGTGGCGGCCGTCCCTGGAGCCGAAGGACTGGGTCGAGGAGCCGTGGATCCCGCCCGAGTGGCCCCAGACCGGGACCCCGCAGCTCGTCTCGTACTCGATGAGGCCCAGGCCGTAGCGCTGGCCCGGCAGATTGCCCTCCGTCGACACCGTCCTCGTCATCTGCCGGAGCTGGGCGGGACGCAGCAGCCTGCCGCCGAACAGCGCGCCGAAGAAGCGGTTGAGGTCGGCGGAGTTGGTGATCATCTCGCCCGCCGCCCAGGCCCAGGACGGGTTGAGCTCGGTCACGTCGTAGGTCTTGCCCGGGTCCTCGGTGAAGGTGGAGTAGTGCCGGGTGGGCGCGGGCACATGCGGGTCGGTTCCGGGGAAGCGCGTGGCGCGCATCCCCAGCGGCCCGGTGACGCGCCGTTCGATCTCCTCGGCGTAGGGCCGCCCGGTCAGCTTCTCGACGATCAGCCCGAGCAGCAGGTAGTTGGTGTTGGAGTACTTCCACGAGGTGCCGGGCTCGAACTGGGGAGGGTTCTCCAGGGCGAGGGCGATGACCTGCTGCGGAGTCCAGTCGTCGTAGCGGGACTCCAGGAAGTCGATGCCGAGCACCTTCTTCGCGAACGTGGCGTCGTCGGTGAAGTTGAAGATGCCGCTGGTGTGGTTCATCAGCTGACGCACCGTGATCTTCGTGCCGTCGTGGCCGTTCCCCCGCACCAGTCCGGGCAGGTAGTGGTCGACCGTGGCATCGAGGTCGACCCTGCCCTCCGCCTGGAGCTGGAGCAGGACGGTGGCCACCAGGGTCTTGGTGACGCTTCCCGCGCGGAACCGGTCGCCGTGGCCGCGCGGCTGCTTCGTGGTGAGGTCGGCGACGCCCGAGGCGCCCTTCCACACCCCATGGGTGTCGCGCACCTCCGCCACGACACCGGGCACACCCGCCGCGACGGCGGCGTCCATGGCGGCTCGGGTGGCGCCGTGCCCGGACCCTCGTGTGTCCGCCGCGGCCGCGGCCGCGGGCGCGGACAGCAGGGCCGTACCCGTCGCCGCGATCGCCGTCACGCAGACCAGCGTCGTCCGTAGCGGGCGTGTCGACATGTGCACCGACCTCTCTCGGCTCGTGGGAAGGGCATCGTTCCGACCGGCCCTAACAGGGCCCCCACGCGCCGCTAACAGCGATGTGTGACGCTCTTCGAGCACGGGGCCGATGCCGAACGCGGGGGAGTGCTGGTGAGGTTCGAGGTACTGGGAGCACTGACGACGGCCGACGACGACGGCGTGGCCTTCGTCGTCCGGGGAGCGAAGCCCCGCGCGCTGCTCGCCGTCCTGCTGCTGGAACCGAACCGCACCGTGCCGCCGGACACGGTGACGGCGGCGCTGTGGGGCGAGGACCCGCCGCCGACCGCCACCGCCTCGCTGCACAACCACGTCGCCCGGCTGCGCCGCGACCTCCGCGACACCGGCGGCACCCGGCTGCGCACCATGCCCCACGGGCTCGAACTGCGCGTCGACGTCGACGAGTTGGACCGTGACGCATTCGAGGGGAGGGTGCGCCGGGCTGTGGAGGCCCGCAGCCGGGAGGACTGGGAGGCGGCGGAGCGCGCGGCTCACGACGCGCTCGCCCTGTGGCGCGGCACCCCCTTCGCGGACGTGCCCGCTCTCGCCGGGCACCCCGTCGTCACGTTCCTCCAGGAACAGCGGCTCCAGGCGCTGGAATGCCGCTTCGAGGCCCTGCTGCGCCTCGGTCGTCCGGAAGGGCTCGCAGCCGAGCTGGGCCTCCTCGTCGAGGAGCATCCGTTCCGGGAGGCGCTGCACCGCCAGCTGATCCTCGCCCTCGGCCGCACCGGCCGCCGAGCCGAGGCACTGGCCCGCTTCCGGTCCTTGCGCCGGACCCTGGCCGAGGAACTCGGGGTCGAGCCCGGCCCGGCCCTCCAGGACGCCCACCAGGAGGTGCTCCGCAGCGCCACGCACCGGCCGCACCGTGAACCGCCCACCTCCGACGCCCCGTTAACCGCCGCCGAGTCCGAACCCCCTGACGTGCCCGGGCGGATGCCCCCGCGGCCGGAGCAACTCCCCGCGCCGCCCGACCGGTTCGTCGGCCGCGCCGAGCACATCGCCGCGATCCGTACCGCCCTGGAATCGGACCGCACCGGCACCGCGTGCGCGGTGATCAGCGGCATGCCGGGCGTCGGCAAGACAGGTCTCGCCCTGCACATCGCGGAACAGCTCAGGCCCGCGTTCCCGGACGGCCGCCTCTACCTCAACCTGCACGGCGCCACACCCGGCATCGCCCCCCTCACACCCGCCGACGCCCTCGCCGCCCTTCTGCACGGCCTGGGGGTGGACACCCGGCGGATCCCCGGCGACGAGGAGGCCGGCTCCGCCCTGCTGCGCTCCGCCCTGGCCGCCACCCGCACCCTCCTCGTCCTCGACGACGCGGCATCGGTGAGCCAGGTGCGCCCCCTGCTCCCGGCTGGCGCCGGCTGCGCCGTACTGCTGACCAGCAGACAGCCGCTGGCCACCCTCGGAGCCGCCACACACGTCCGGCTCGAACCGCTCCCGCCGCGGGACGGCGCCCTCCTGCTGGAGCGGGCCGCGGGCCGCACCTGGGCCGCGGCCGACGCCCGGGCGGTCGCCCGGCTCGCGGACCTGTGCGGCCACCTGCCCCTGGCGCTGCGCGTCTGCGCGGCCCGCCTCAGGAGCCGGACGGCACTGTCGGTGGAGAAACTGGTGGAACGCCTCGACCGGGTGGAGGACCGCCTGGACCACCTCGAACTGGAGGACCTCAGCGTCCGCCGCTCCCTGACGGCGGCCCACGAGGCACTCACCGGCTCCGGCGACCCCCGCGACCGCGACGCCGCCACGGCCCTCGCCCTCGTCGGCGCACTGGACCTGCCCGAGTACGGCGCACCGCTGATGGCCGTCGCGACGGGCTCCTCCGAACGCCGCGCCGAACAGGCCCTGGACCGCCTGACGGAGGTGGCGCTGCTCCAGGAGACGCACTGGGGCCGCTACGTCCCGCACGACCTGGTCCGCGACTTCGCCCGGGAACTCGCAGGCCTGCCGGACGCCCGGGCCGGGAACACCGACGCCGTCGAACGGGCCCTGCGCTGGTACCGGCAGCGGCTCGCTCGATGCGCCGCCGCCCTCCGGCCTGGGCCCGGCCGAGCGCCCGAACAGCCCGGGGACGCCCCGGCCTTCGCCGACGCGGCGGCGGCACTCGCCTGGGGCGACACGGAGTCGGCGAACCTGCTCTTCCTGGCCGACTCCGGCGCTGACGGACGCCTGGGACCCGGCCGCACCCTGGAACTGATCAACTCACTGTTCCCCTATCTGCACGACCGCGGCCGGGCCCGGGACCTGGAACGCCTGACGCGGCACGCCATCGCCCTCGCCAGATCGGGCGGCGACGCCGCGGCCGAGGCACGGGCCCTCGGCCAGCTCGCCTCCGCGCACTACTCGGCCGGACGTGTCCGCCAGGCACTGCTCCTGCTGGACGAAGCCGTCGAGCTCAGCGGGCACCTCTCCGACGACGCGGCCCGGATGCGGCACCTCGGCAACCGCGCCGCGCTGCTGCGGGAACTCGGCCGCGGCGCCGAGGCCCGGGCGACGCTCGCACGGTGTCTCGCGCTGCGTCCCGACACCCTCGCGCCGGCCGAGGAGGCGACCCTCCTCGGCCACCAGGGGAACGTCGCCGAACTCGGCGACCCGCGCTCCGCCCTCTCGCTCCACCTGCGCAGCCGGGACCTCGCCCGGCAGGGCGGGAGTGCCGTGCTCGAACAGGTCGCCCTGTGCAACGCGGGCCGCGCCCACCTGGCCCTCGGCGAGCCCGCCCAGGCCCTGCGGAGCTTCGACCAGGCGCTGAGCGCCACGGCCTCCGGCGCCGGTCACTGGAACGCCGAGCGGGAGACCCGCCTGGGCCGCTCACAGGCCCTGCGGGCACTCGGCCGACCCGGACCCGCCCGGGAGGAGTGCGAGGCCCTGATCAGGGAAGCCGCCGCACGCGGCGACTCCTACGGGCGGGGCCTCGCCGAGTACGAGCTGGGACACGTCCTGAGGGCGCTCGGGGACGAGCACGCGGCCCTGACCCGGTGGCGCGGCGCGCTGACCGCCCTGGACGGCACGGACGCCCCGATGCTCGCCGACCTGCGCACCCGCACCGGGGCGATCAATTCCTACAATGCTCAGGTCATCCCAGAGGCCGGAAGCGAGGGGCGCACATGCTGAGAGAGGTCACCGCCACCCGCTACGTCGCACCCCTGCACTCCGGCGGCTCCGTCCCCGGCGTCGTCGAGGCGGACGACCTGGGCACCTACGTCGTCAAATTCACCGGCTCCGCCCAGGGCCGCAAGGCGCTCGTCGCCGAGGTGATCGTCGGGGAACTGGCCCGTGCCCTCGGGCTGCGGTTCCCGGAACTGGTCCTCGTGCACTTCGACCCGGCGGTAGCGGACGCCGAGCCCCACCAGGAGGTGCGGGAGCTGCACGCGGTCAGCGCGGGGGTGAACCTCGGCATGGACTATCTGCCGGGTGCCCGGGACTTCACCCCGGAGATCGCCCGCGTCTTCCCCGTGGACCCGCTGGAGGCGGGCAGGATCGTCTGGCTCGACGCCCTGACCGTGAACGTCGACCGCACGGTTCACAGCTCCAACCTGATGGTCTGGCCCACCCTCGGCGTCGCACCCCCGCGCCTGTGGCTGATCGACCACGGCGCCGCCCTGGTCTTCCACCACCGCTGGGACGGCGCCGACCCGGCCAAGGCCTACGACTTCAGGCACCACGCCCTCGGCCACTACGGGCCCGATGTGCGGGCCGCCGACGCCGAGTTGGCGCCCCGGGTGACCGAGGAGCTGCTGCGCCGCATCCTCGCGGAGGTCCCTGACGCCTGGCTCGCGGACGAGCCCGGCTTCGCCGGCCCGGACGAGGCACGCGAGGCGTATGTGACGTACCTCCACGCGCGCGTGCGGTCCTCCGGGGCCTGGCTGCCCACCGGCTTCCCCACCCGGGAGGAACTCGCCGCAGAGGAGGCCGCCCGGGCGGCCAGAACCCAGCAAGGACGACCCGCGTGGCTCAAGCAGGTCCCCGACCTGCACGGAAAGCCCGCGGCCCAACAGGATTGGTCGGTGCACCTCGGATGAGTGGCCGTGTGGAGATCGAGTACTGCACCCAGTGCCGCTGGCTGCCCCGGGCGGCGTGGCTGGCTCAGGAACTGCTCACGACCTTCGAGGCGGAGCTGACGGAACTGGCGCTGAAGCCCGGCAAGGGCGGCGTGTTCGTCGTCCGCGTCGGCGACGAGGTCGTCTGGGACCGGCGCGAGCAGGGCTTCCCCGAACCGACCGCCGTGAAGAAGGCCGTACGCGACCGAGTGGCCCCGGGAAAGACCCTGGGCCACTCGGAGCGGTGACTGATCAGGCGCCGGCTGTTCAGCCCTTGAGCTGCTCGTACGCGGGCAGGGTGAGGAAGTCGGCGTAGTCCTCGTCGAGGGAGACCGTCAGCAGCAGGTCGTGCGCCTGCTGCCAGTTGCCGGCCGCGAAGGCCTCGTCGCCGATCTCGGCACGGATGTTCGCGAGTTCCTCGGCGGCGACCTTGCGGGCCAGCTCGGCGGTGACCTGCTCGCCGTTGTCGAGGACGACCTCCGCGTTGATCCACTGCCAGATCTGCGAGCGCGAGATCTCGGCGGTGGCCGCGTCCTCCATCAGGTTGAAGATCGCGACCGCGCCGAGCCCGCGCAGCCAGGCCTCGATGTAACGGATGCCGACCTGCACGGCGTTCACCAGGCCCGCGTACGAGGGCTTGGCGTCGAGGGAGTCGACGGCGATCAGGTCGGCCGCCTTGACGTCGACGTCCTCGCGCAGCCGGTCCTTCTGGTTGGGCTTCTCGCCGAGGACCTTGTCGAAGGACTCCATGGCGATCGGCACCAGGTCGGGGTGGGCGACCCAGGAGCCGTCGAATCCGTCGTTCGCCTCGCGGTCCTTGTCGGCGCGCACCTTCTCGAAGGCGACCTTGTTGACCTCAGCGTCCCGGCGGGACGGGATGAAGGCCGCCATGCCGCCGATGGCGTGCGCGCCGCGCTTGTGGCAGGTGCGGACGAGGAGTTCGGTGTAGGCGCGCATGAACGGGGCCGTCATCGTGACCGCGTTGCGGTCCGGCAGGACGAACTTGGCGCCGCCGTCACGGAAGTTCTTGACGATGGAGAAGAGGTAGTCCCAGCGGCCCGCGTTCAGCCCGGAGGCGTGGTCGCGCAGCTCGTAGAGGATCTCCTCCATCTCGTACGCCGCCGTGATCGTCTCGATCAGGACGGTCGCGCGGACGGTGCCCTGCGGGATGCCGACGTAGTCCTGCGCGAAGACGAAGACCTCGTTCCAGAGGCGGGCCTCCAGGTGCGACTCCGTCTTCGGGAGGTAGAAGTACGGGCCCTTGCCGAGGCCCAGCAGGCGCTTGGCGTTGTGGAAGAAGTACAGGCCGAAGTCGACCAGCGCGCCGGGCACCGGGGTGCCGTCCGCGTCGACGAGGTGACGCTCGTTGAGGTGCCAGCCGCGCGGGCGCATGACGACCGTGGCGAGTTCCTCGTTCGCCTTCAGGGCGTACGACTTGCCGGACTTCGCGTCCGTGAAGTCGATGTTCCGGGTGTAGGCGTCGCTCAGGTTGAGCTGGCCGAGGATCACGTTCTCCCAGGTGGGCGCGGAGGCGTCCTCGAAGTCCGCGAGCCACACCCTGGCGCCCGAGTTGAGGGCGTTGATGGTCATCTTTCGGTCGGTGGGGCCGGTGATCTCGACCCGGCGGTCGTTCAGCGCGTCCGGGGCCGGGGCGACCCTCCAGGAGTCGTCGGCGCGGATCGCGGCGGTCTCCGGGAGGAAGTCGAGGGTGGAGGTGCGGGCGATCTCGGCGCGGCGCTCGGCGCGGCGGGCGAGGAGTTCGTCACGCCGGGGCGTGAACCGCCGGTGCAGCTCGGCCACGAAGGCCAGTGCCGCTTCGGTGAGGACCTCCTCCTGCCGGGGCAGGGGCTCGGCGTCGACGATGGCCAGCGGTGACGGCGCTGGTGCGGACATGAACGGTCACTTCCTTCAGCGAGCTACGAAGACGAGGCGGCGGTTCGGCACCGGGTGCCAGTCTTCCCGGATACGGCGTTCGGCACCCGCGGAGCCCTCGGGCGCTTCTGAACTGTGGATACTAGTTTCCTCATAGTGGAAGTTCAATCGTGTGTTGATGTCGAGACTCTTCGGATCGAGGAAAGGTGGCGCTCCGTGCCACCCCGCTCACTCAAGGTGGGCCAGATCGGCCTCGGTGTCGATGTCGAAGGGCCGGGCCACGTCCCCGCACTCGACGAGCGCGATCGCCGGCTCGTGTTCCTTCAGATAGGCGCGTGCCCCCCGGTCCCCGGTGGCAGTCGCGGCGATGCCCGCCCAGTGGGCGGCACCGAACAGGACGGGATGGCCCCGCACCCCGGCGTACGCGGCCGACACCAGCGATTCCTCGCCCCGGTACGCACCGAGGACCCGGGCCACCGCCTCCGCGCCGATGCCGGGCTGGTCGACGAGTGAGACCAGGGCGGCCCGGGCGCCCGTACCGGCGAGCGAGTCGAGACCGGCTCGCAGGGAGGTGCCCATGCCCTGCTCCCAGGCGGGGTTGTCGACAAGGACGCAGTCCGGCAGGACGGCCCGTTCACGCACCTCTTCGGACCGGGCGCCCAGTACTACATGGACCCGGGAGCAACCGCCCTCCCGCAGCACCCGCACCGCGTGCTCCACGAGCGGCCGCCCTCGATGGAGGAGTAGTGCCTTGGGCCGCCCTCCGAGTCGTCGCCCGCCCCCGGCGGCGAGCAGGAGCCCGGCAACCTCCTGGGCCTCTTCCCGCGTCTTCCGTGTCGTCATGGATCCTGCATACCGCACGATCCGGGCCGAGAAGTCACGCAGCGGAGCAAGTCGATGACGCAATGGACTGGCGCCTGGTGGGCCCTGTCGTTTACTGTCGCCCGCACCGACCGTCCGGGCGTCCGATCGCTGCCCGGTGTGGGGGACTTCGCGTCGGAATGGCACGCGCACGACGAGGTGCGAGGGGGAGGACTGTGTTGCGGAGCGTGGAGCAGAAGCGGCAGGGGCCTGTGACCAGCGGCGACGAGGACCCGCGCGTGACGGAGCTGCGCTCCGCCGTGTCGGGGCTGCGCCGCCGGCTCGCCGCCCATCCCGGCGATTTCGCCGACCGGGTCATCGCCGAGGAGGAACTGGCCGCGCTGGACGCGATGGCCGTCGCCGGCATCCCTGAGATCCCGCGGCTGCGCCGCTCCCTGTTGCTGATCGCCGGCGCGATCGGCTCGGTGAGCGCGCTGTCGCCCGGCCTGTCGGAGGTCCGCCGGGCCGTGGACCTCTTCGGGGGGCCGGTGCGCGGGGAGGGCTAGAGCCCCGCACTCGTGCCGAACGTCAGGCGGGGCTCTGGTTGGCCAGGGCCTCCGACAGTTCCGCCGCGACCTGCTGGAGCACCGGCACGATCTTGTCCGTCGCCGCCTCCGTGACCCGGCCCGCCGGGCCGGAGATGGAGATGGCCGCGGCGGTGGGGGAGTCGGGCACCGAGACCGCCAGGCAGCGGACCCCGATCTCCTGCTCGTTGTCGTCGATCGCGTAGCCCTGCCGGCGTACGTCCTCCAGGGCGGCGATGAACCCGTCCGGCGTCGTGATCGTCTTCTCCGTCGCGGCGGGCATGCCCGTGCGGTGGAGCAGGGCGCGCACCTCCTCCGCCGGGAAGCTCGCGAGCAGGGCCTTGCCCACGCCCGTGGAGTGCGGCAGCACGCGCCGGCCCACCTCCGTGAACATGCGCATCGAGTGCTTCGACGGCACCTGCGCCACGTACACGATCTCGTCCCCGTCCAGCAGCGCCATGTTCGCCGTCTCGCCGGTCTCCTCGACCAGCCGGGCGAGGTAGGGCCGGGCCCAGGTGCCCAGCAGCCGGGAGGCCGACTCGCCGAGACGGATCAGGCGCGGGCCGAGCGCGTACCGCCGGTTCGGCTGCTGACGGACGTATCCGCAGGCCACCAGTGTGCGCATCAGACGGTGGATGGTCGGCAGGGGCAGCCCGCTGCTCGCGGACAGCTCGCTCAGGCCGACCTCGCCACCCGCGTCCGCCATCCGTTCGAGCAGGTCGAAGGCGCGCTCCAGGGACTGTACGCCGCCGTTGGCGGAGGACCGGGCGGAGTCGGTGGTGCTGGCGCTGGACGTCGGCACGGCGCGTTCCTTTCGGGGCTGGCGGCGGAAGAGCAGAAGCCTACCCGGCAGTCGGTTGACTCCCCGCTCGTACGTAGCTACGTTCTGCGTGCTGGAAGTTTAATTCCGCTTTGTGGAAACGTCCAGGAGTAGTCATGTGAAAGGCGCCGAGGTCCAGTGTGCCCTTGACTGGCGTGGGAGAGGGAGTGAAACTCCTTCAACAGGAAGTTGAATTCCGGTAGGTGGAAGTAAGGGGTTCGGGTGTCCGACGCTGAACTGGTGCTCCGCTCGACGCGTGTCATCACTCCCGAGGGGACGCGCGCCGCCTCGGTCGCCGTCACCGACGGCACGATCACGGCCGTCCTCTCGTACGACGCGCCCGTACCGGAGGGTGCCCGCCTGGAGGACCTGGGCGACCACGTCCTGCTGCCCGGCCTGGTCGACACCCATGTGCATGTGAACGACCCGGGCCGCACCGAGTGGGAGGGCTTCTGGACCGCCACCCGCGCCGCGGCGGCCGGCGGCATCACGACCCTCGTCGACATGCCCCTCAACTCCCTCCCGCCGACCACGACCGTCGCGCATCTCCGCACGAAGCAGCGGGTCGCCGCCGACAAGGCGCACATCGATGTCGGCTTCTGGGGCGGTGCCCTGCCCGACAACATCAAGGACCTGCGCCCGCTGCACGAGGCCGGCGTCTTCGGCTTCAAGGCGTTCCTGTCGCCGTCCGGCGTGGACGAGTTCCCGCATCTCGACCGCGACCCGCTCGCCCGCTCCATGGCCGAGATCGCCGCCCTGGACGGACTGCTCATCGTGCACGCCGAGGACCCCCACCTCCTCGCCTCCGCCCCGCAGCGGCCCGGCCCCCGCTACGCCGACTTCCTCGCCTCCCGCCCCCGGGACGCCGAGGACACCGCCATCGCCCAGCTCATCCGCGAGGCCAAGGCCCTCCACGCGCGCGTGCACATCCTGCACCTGTCCTCCAGTGACGCGCTGCCCATGATCGCCGAGGCGAAGGCGGAGGGCGTCCGCCTCACCGTGGAGACCTGCCCCCACTATCTGACCCTCACCGCCGAGGAAGTCCCCGACGGCGCCAGCGAGTTCAAGTGCTGCCCGCCCATCCGCGAGTCCGCCAACCAGGACCTGCTCTGGCAGGCCCTGGCCGACGGCACCGTCGACTGCGTCGTCACCGACCACTCCCCGTCCACCGCCGACCTGAAGACGGACGACTTCGCGACGGCGTGGGGCGGCATCTCCGGGCTCCAGCTGAGCCTGGCGGCGGTGTGGACAGCGGCCCGCGAGCGCGGTCACGGCCTGGAGGACGTGGTCCGCTGGATGTCCGCGCGGACCTCCGAACTGGTCGGGCTCGACACCCGCAAGGGCGCCATCGCGGCGGGCCGCGACGCCGACTTCGCCGTCCTCGCACCCGACGAGACCTTCACCGTCGACCCGGTGGCCCTCCAGCACCGCAACCACGTCACGGCGTACGCGGGCAAGACCCTGTACGGCGTCGTGAAGTCCACCTGGCTGCGCGGGCAGCGCATCGTCGCGGACGGCGAGTTCACCGAACCGAAGGGCCGACTCCTCACCCGGCAGCCGTAGACCTCCCCGCACCCGTATCCCACCGGCCGACTCCCGAAAGGCACCCATCCCGTGACGGCGATTCCCAGCTTCACCGGCGACGCGAACCCCTACGGAGGCGGCGACCCGTACGCGGACTACCGCACCGCCGACTTCCCCTTCACCCAGTACGCCAACCTCGCCGACCGGCGCCTCGGGGCCGGTGTCCTCGCCGCCAACGACGAGTTCTTCGCCCAGCGCGAGAACCTCCTGGTGCCCGAGCCCGCCGAGTTCGACCCCGAGCACTTCGGGCACAAGGGCAAGATCATGGACGGCTGGGAGACACGGCGGCGGCGTGGCGCCTCCGCCGGGCATCCGTGGCCGACGGCCGAGGACCACGACTGGGCACTGGTCCGTCTCGGCGCCCCCGGCGTGATCCGCGGGATCGTCGTCGACACGGCCCACTTCCGCGGCAACTACCCCCAGGCGGTGTCCGTCGAGGGCGCGTCCGTGCCGGGCTCCCCGTCGCCGGAGGAACTCCTCGGGGACGACGTGAAGTGGACGACCCTGGTCCCGCGCACCCCGGTCGGCGGCCACGCGGCGAACGGTTTCTCCGTCGCGGCCGAGCAGCGCTTCACCCACCTGCGGGTGAATCAGCACCCCGACGGCGGCATCGCCCGCCTGCGCGTGTACGGCGAGGTCGTCCCGGACCCCGAGTGGCTGCAGACGCTGGGCACCTTCGACGTCGTCGCCCTGGAGAACGGCGGGCAGGCGGAGGACGCCTCCAACCTCTTCTACTCGCCCGCCTCCAACACCATCCAGCCGGGCCGCTCCCGCAAGATGGACGACGGCTGGGAGACCCGGCGCCGCCGCGACCAGGGCCACGACTGGATCCGCTACCGGCTGGCCTCGCAGGCGCGGATCCGCGCCCTGGAGATCGACACCGCCTACCTCAAGGGCAACAGCGCCGGCTGGGCGTCCGTGTCGGTCAAGGACGGCGAGGACGGGGAGTGGCGCGAGATCCTGCCGCGCACCCGCCTCCAGCCCGACACCAACCACCGCTTCATCCTCCCGGAGCCGGCCGTCGGCACGCACGCGCGCGTGGACATCTTCCCGGACGGCGGCATCTCCCGGCTGCGCCTGTTCGGCTCCCTGACCGAGGACGGCGCGAGGCGTCTCGCGGCGCGACACCAGGAGCTCGGCGGCTGAGCCGGCCCCGACCCATGGGGCGCACCGGCCTGACAGCACCGATGCGCCCCATGTACGCCACATGCACCCCCATGAACGTCACGTGCGCCCTGTGGGCCTCACGCCGCGTGCCCGCCGTCCACCGAGAACTCCGCACCGGTCACATACGTCGCCCCCGCGAGGTAGGCGACCATCGACGCCACCTCGTCCGCCGTCCCGTACCGCCCCAGCGCGGTCATCGCCGCCTGGCCTTCCGCGTGCGGACCGTCCGCCGGATTCATGTCCGTGTCGATCGGGCCGGGAAGGACCAGGTTCGCCGTGATCCCGCGCCCGCCCAGCTCCCTGGCCAGGGCCTTCGTCAGACCGGCCAGGGCGGCCTTGCTCATCGCGTAGAGCGTCCCTCCGGGCCCCGGCACGCGTTGTGCCATGCAACTGCCGATCGTGATGATCCGCCCGCCCTCGGGCAGCCACGCGGCGGCCGCCCGGGACGTCAGGAAGACACCCCGTACGTTGATGTCGAGGACCCGGTCGACGTCCTCGAGGGACAGCGTCTCCAGCGGCCCGAGAACCCCCACGCCCGCGTTGTTCACCAGGACGTCGAGCCTGCCCAGCGCCTCGGCCGCCGCGTCCACCACTTCGGCCGCGTCGGTGGCGTCTCCGGCGTCCGCCCGCAGCGCCACCGACCGGCGCCCCAGGGTCTCCACGGCCCGTACGACCTCCTCGGCCGCCTCCTTGTCGTTCACATAGCCGACGGCCACGTCCGCGCCCTCCCGGGCCAGCCGCAGGGCCGTCGCCGCGCCGATGCCCCGGCTCCCGCCGGTCACGAGAGCCACCTTGCCGTGCAGGGTTTCCTGGGAAGCCGTCTGAGTAGTCGCCTGAGCAGTCGTTCGAGAAGTTCCTTGTGAAGTCATGCCTCCATCCCAGCGGCCGCCCGACGGCGACGCTGGCGGCGAACGTACATCGAGGTCCCCGGCGAGACGCGCGCGTGTCGTACGGCCCAGCGATGAGTTGCGGGTGCCTGCGGGGTCTGTACCCATGACAACGGACCCTCTTCGTTCCGGAAAGGCAGGCACCCGCCATGGGCAAGCTCGTCTCCACCCTCTTCGTCACCCTCGACGGCGTCTACCAGGCCCCCGGCGGGCCCAAGGAGGACACCCGCGGGGGCTTCACCCACGGCGGCTGGAGCTTCTGGTACGCCGACGAGGACTTCGGCCGGTTCGTCAACGACGTCTTCGCGCGCCCGGCCGCCTTCCTGCTCGGGCGCCGTACGTACGACATTTTCTCCTCCTACTGGCCGAAGGTGACCGACCCGGCCGATCCGGTCGCCTCGAAGCTCAACTCACTGCCGAAGTACGTCCCTTCCTCGACCCTGAAGGACCCCGGCTGGGCGGGCACCACCGTGCTCTCCGGTGACCTCGGCAAGGAGGTCACCGACCTCAAGGAGCGCACCGATGGCGAGCTCCAGGTGCACGGCAGCGGCGCCCTCGTCCGCTCCCTGCTGTCCCTCGACCTTGTCGACACCCTCCACCTGCTGACCTTCCCGGTCGTGCTCGGCACCGGGTTCCGGCTGTTCCCGGAGGGCGCCGTACCGACCGCGTTCCGGCACACGGGAGGGAGCGTCAGCGGCGCGGGCGTCTCGATGCAGACGTACGACCTGGCGGGTCGGCCGGAGTACGGCGAGTACAAACTGCCGGAGGACTCGTAGCCGCCTCACTCCAAAGGGTTAACTTCCCGCAAACTCATCGGACTTGACGGGAAAATCTCCGCGCTTGACATTGACATGCCACTGTCTACGCGCGTCATCATGAGCGCATGAATTTCCCCCCACGCGCCTCGCGGCTCGGCGCAGCAGCCGCCCTCGTGTCCGCTCTCCTCATCGGCGGGACCGTCTCCGCCACCACGGCCGACGCGGCCCCCACCGCCGTCGGTGACATCTGCTACAGCAAACTGCCGTCCCAGGCCCACGACACGCTCGACCTGATCGAACAGGGCGGCCCCTACCCGTACGAGCAGGACGGCACCGTCTTCCAGAATCGGGAGGGCATCCTGCCCCAGCAGTCGACCGGGTACTACCACGAGTACACGGTCAAGACCCCCGGTTCCTCCAACCGCGGTGCGCGGCGCATCGTCACCGGTGAGGAGAACCAGGAGGACTACTACACGGCCGACCACTACGAGTCGTTCGACCTGGTCGACTACGGCTGCTGAGCCGGGCCCGCAAGGGTGGTGCCGGAGGTCCGTCCGCTGCTCAGACGGACTTCCGGCTCTCGGCCGCCGCGAACAGGGCGACGCCCAGCACGAGCAGGGTGACGCTCGCGTAGATCTCGTAGCCGTCGAGGAATCCCAGTCGTTGCACGAGCCCCCAGTTCCAGTCGGTGAACTCGTGCACCAGGCCCGCCACGCCTTGGACCAGGGCGAGGAAGCCGAGAATCTCCAGTACCTGCTTCATGCCATGAGCCTCGCCCAGCCGACCCCCGATCACATCGGCCGCGGGGCGGGCGTCCGGTGACTGAAGTCCCGGTTCGGGCCCGTCCGACGGCGTCGAAAGTCTCCGGTGTGACGACTTTGGTCGACGATCCCGCCCGGGAGGCGGTGGAGCGGGACCGGGCTGCGTAGATTTGTCGACCGTGAGTGGTGACAACGCGGGGCAGGCCGCCACGGTGCCGGCGGGGGAGACGCCCTCGCTGTTCACCGGACGCACATGGTTCATCCCGTCCGCCCTGCTGTACGAACTCGACCCCGACGCCGAACGGGACGGGCGTCGGCCCCGGCGCACCGCGCGCGACTGGGCCGTCGACTTCTGCTGCTTCCTGCTGGCCGTGCTGGTGGGGGCGGTCGCCCTGGAAGCCCTCGTCAAGAACCCTCATGTCCCGGAAGGGCTGGCCGTCGTCGACCAGGTCATCGGCGCGCTGGCCTGCGCGGCCGTCTGGCTGCGCCGCCGCTGGCCGCTGGGGCTTGCCGTGGCGCTGACCCCCGTCAGCCTCGTCTCGGACACCGCGGGCGGTACGGCCGTGATCGCCCTGTTCACCCTCGCGGTGCACCGCCCCTTCCGGTACGTGGCCTGGGTGGGCGGTGTCAACGTCGCGCTGGTCCCGCTGTTCTACTGGCTGCGCCCCGACGGCGACATTCCCTACCTGGTGAGTGTGCTCTTCGCCGTGCTGCTCACGGTGGCGATCGTCGGCTGGGGCATGTTCGTACGGGCCAAGCGGCAGTTGCTGGTGAGCCTCAGGGACCGTGCCCGGCGGGCCGAGACGGAGGCGCGGCTGCGGGCCGAGCAGGCGCAGCGGCTCGCCCGCGAGGCCATCGCGCGGGAGATGCACGACGTACTCGCCCACCGGCTGACGCTGCTGAGCGTGCACGCGGGCGCCCTGGAGTTCCGGCCCGACGCGCCCCCGGCCCAGACCGCGAGGGCGGCGGGTGTGATCCGGGAGAGCGCGCACGAGGCCCTCCAGGACCTGCGGGAGATCATCGGTGTGCTGCGGGCGGGCGAGCCGGACGACACGGGCAGGCCGGTACCGACTCTCGGGGCACTGGACACGCTGGTCGCCGAGTCCCGCCAGGCCGGCATGAAGGTCTCCCTGGACCAGCGTGTCGGTGACCCCGCCGCCGTCCCGTCCTCCGTCGGCCGCACCGCCTACCGCATCGCTCAGGAGGGCCTCACCAACGCCCGCAAGCACGCGCCCGGCACGGAGGTCACGGTGTCCGTCACCGGCGCACCGGGCGACGGCCTCACCGTCTCCGTGCACAACCCGGCCCCCGAGGGCGAGGCGCCCCCCCCGTGCCCGGCTCCGGCCAAGGCCTGATCGGCCTGACGGAACGGGCGACCCTGGCGGGCGGCCACCTGGAGCACGGGCCCACGCCGGATGGCGGGTTCGAGGTGCGGGCGTGGCTGCCGTGGGCGTGAAGGGCGGGGCCGGTTGACCGGGGCGGACTCCGTGGACCTGCGGACCCCGTGGACCCACGGACCCCGTGGACCCACGGACCCTGCGGACCACGGCCCCCGTTCCCCGTGCCTCTCCGGTCCCTACGGGCCTCCGGTCCCTACGGGCCTCCGGTCCCTACGGGCCTCCGGTCCCGTGGACCACGGTCCCTCCGGGTCCCCCCGGTCCTCGCGGACCACGGCCCCCGCTCTCCGTGCCTCTCCGGTCCCCACGGGCCCCGGTCCCCACGGGCCCCGGTCCCCACGGGCCCCGGTCCCCACGGGCCCCCGGCCCCTGCGGACCACAGTCCCTCCGGGTCCCCATGGACCCCCGGCCCCCGCGGACCACGGTCCCCCCCAGGTCCCCATAGACCACGGCCCTCATGGACCCCCGGCCCTTGTGGCCGGTGAGGCGCGCGGCGGATCATGGGCATATGTCGTCTGGTGCACCGCAGTTCGAGGTCGCGTCCGTGTTGAGGGAGGTGAAGACGGTCCGCGTCGAGGGCCTGGTCCGGATCCGGGAGCTCGGTGTCCCGCTGCTCCGCCGGGCGGCCGCCGCGCACTCCGCCGCCGTGACCGACGCCTGGCCCGTCGAGGTGGAGAACCTGCTGCGCACGGCCGTGTCCCGGCTCGGCGGCGGCGACCTGGAGCAGGCGGCAGGCTACTCGCTGGGCCTGGCGCCCGGCCTGCGCGACCGCCCGGCGGCGGACCGGCGCCGACTCGCCGCCCAGGTGTACAGCGTCAGCGTCGAGCGCTTCCGCAAGAGCCAGGAGGAAATGGTCCTGGCCCAGATCGCCGAACAGGTGTGCTGGCTGGCCGGCGTCGCCCCGCAGCGCGCGGCCACGCCTCAACCACCCCTCCTCGCGCCGCACTTGCAGCACCGCTCCCTCCGCGTCGGCTCCCGCGACGTACTGCTGCACGTCCACCCCGTCGAACTCCTGCGGAACGTCGACGTGATCGTCTCCCCGACCAACACACACCTCTCCCTGCCCGCGATGTTCAAGGCCTCCGTGTCCGCCTCCCTGCGCCGCGCCGGCGCCGTGCGCGGCACGGCCGGGGACGTCACCGCCGACCCCGTGCACGACGCGCTGCTCGCCTGGCGCACGGCACAAAGGCTGCTGGGCCGCCCCGCACTGCCCGGCACCGTCGCCCCCACCGAGCCGGGCGCCCTCGCGGCCCGGGGCATCCGCCGTCTGTACCACGCCGCCGTCGCCGTCCCGAGGCCCGGCACCAACGACTACGACGTCGCCGCCCAGGACGTCGTCACGGCCGCGGCCCGCGCCCTGGCCCTGCTGTCCGAGGAACGCGCCGCTTTCACACCGCCGTTGCGGTCGATCTGCTTCCCCCTGCTCGGCGCGGGCCGCGGCGGACTGCCCCCGCAGACCGGCGTCAGTGCCCTGTGGGCCGCGCTGGACGCCGGCACCGACCGGGACACGGACCTCCACCTCGTCGTCCGCCGCCCCCTGGTCGCCGACCTGCTGGCCCACACGCTGGGCGCGCGCGAACGGCTCCCCGCCGCACACGCGTCAGCCCACACCGAGGAGAAAGGGACCAGGTGCGGGTGAACCCCTCCATGGTGCTCGCGGCCGCCGCGGCCGACTGGCAGAGACTGTCCGGCCTGCTCGAACCCGGCACACGCCGGACGCTGAGCGAGCGGCTGTCCCGACTGCGAGCCGGGGTGGACGCCACGGACCCGGCCGGCGTCCTGGCCGCCGCCGAGACGCTCCTCGACGCCCTCCCCGCCGACGAGTCCGCCCGGCTCCGACAGCACGGCGACACCGGGCGGTTCACGGCGCAGCCCCCGGCCCAGCAGCTGTACGAGGGGTACGCGGCGGCCGACCTGTGCATGCTCGTCCTCGACGGCAACCCCATGGTCGGACCCGTCCTGGGCCCCGTCCGCGAACGCCTGCTGCGCGAGCCGTCCACGCCCTGGACCGAGAGCGCCGACCCACGGCTGATCGTCCTCTCCGGCCCGGACGGCCGCAGACGGCTGCCCCTCTTCCAGTTCGAGGCCGGGGCCATGCCCTGGCGGATCGTCCTGGACGTCAACTCCGTACTGCGCGCAGCCACCGACCCCTGGGGCGCCGCCGACTGGTGGCTGTCCCGTACGACATGGTGGGACGGCACCCCCGCGGCCCTGCTGGGCCGTGGCCGTGACGCCGAACTGCTCGGCGCGGCCCGGGAACTGGCCGGTCCGGAGGGGGAGGAGTAGCCCATGGGCAAGTACCCGCCGCCCGAGGCCCTGCCGGGCGAACCGACCCGCGCCGTCCTGCGTGCCGGTACACCGGTGTACCGCGTGCACTCCACCCACCGCCCGCCGACGGCCTACAACGCCCGCCCCTCGCACGCCTTCTACTACGGCGGCCGTTTCGACAGCACCCCTTACGACCGCTACGGCTACCTCTACGTCGGCTTCGGCGTCGGTGCCGCCGTCTGCGAGGTGCTGCTGCGTTCACTGCCGTTCGACTCCGACGCGGGCCACCGGCTGCTGCCCCGTGTGGCGTTCGAACGCCGCAGCCTGTCCTTCCTGCGACTGGCCGCCGACATCGAGGTCGTCTCGCTGATGTCCGGCGCGGATCTCGCCGCGGTGGCGCAGGACGCGTGGCTGGTGCACACCGAGGGCGCGGACTACCCGCAGACCCGCGACTGGGGCCACTGGATCCGCCGGCACACCGAGCCCTGGGCGCAGGGCTTCGTCTGGCCGTCCAAGCGCGAGCCCGCCGACCGGGTCGCGATCCTCTTCGACGACCGGGGCGGGCCGCCGGTGCTGGAACCCACGGGCGCGCCCGGCGTCGACTTCGGGACCGAGGAGGGGGAACGCTGGCTCAACGGGGTGCTGGCGCCGTACCGGACACGGACCGCGCCGCGGCCCGCGGGAGCGGGGGATGCGCGATCGGGAGCGGGGGATGCGAGATGACGACTCCGTACGACCTCCAGGCGCTGCGCTGGGAGATCGAGCAGCGGATCGAGGGCGTCGTGAACGGCCTGGAGCTGGCCGGCATGACCCAACTGGTACTGGACCGGCTGAGCTGTACGACGGCGCGGCAGGCGTACGACCGGTTGATCGAGGACTGGGCGGCGCTGCCCCGGGGCACCGTCATGTCCGGCCTGCGCGCGGGACATGTGCTGAGCGTGCTGCCGATCCTGCGGCTCGAACAACCGCTCTTCGATCCCGTGCGCGAGGAGGAGCTCTGGCAGGAGGTACGCGACCACGGGCCTGCGGACGAGATCTGGCAGGCCGACGTCGTGGTCAAGAACAGCGCGTTCGGCCTGCGGCACCTCACCGACCCCGCCGACATCGAGCGTGCCATCGCCCGGATCGAACGGGCCAGGGCCGCAGTTCCGTCCGGCACCCGGACCCGCGAGAACCTCGACTTCGCCCATGCCATCCTGCGGACCTATCTGGCCCAACTGGGCGGCGGAGAGGATGACTTCGACACCGCCGTGGACGACATGGCGCGCATCGTCGGGACCGCGGCACTGCGACCGGACGAGCGGGTGGCTCTGAACGCCCAGATCGCCCTGTTCCGTGTGCACCAGGCGGCCCGCAGCGCCGACGAGGAGGCCCTGGCCGAGCAGATCCGCGTGCTCGAACGGGCCTTGGAGGAACTGCCCGCCGAACACATCGACATGCTCGCGTTCGAATCGAACCTGGAAGGCGCCCGGAGCCACCTGGGCCTCCTGCGAGCCCGGCGCACCGGACGCTTCGAACCCGCTGCCGAAGGGGCGGGCGCCGCCACACCCGCGCACGAGATCCGCCGCCGGATCGCGGGGCTGCCGCGCAACGCCCAGGCCGACAAACTGGCCGAGGCGGCCTTCGCGGTCGGAGCACGCGCCCTGCCGGCGATGGACCACCAGGGAATGCTGGAGGCCATGGAGCTTCAGGAAGCCACACTGGAGCTGCTCGAACCGGACGACGAGCGATGGATCCGGGCCACGGGCTCGCTGGGAGTGGCGCACTGCACCATGGCCGGACTCCCCATGGGACCTCCGGCCGGCCGCCCCGACCACCTGGACCAGGGCATCGCCTGGCTGCGGCACACCCTGAAACTCGCCGGTGGCCCGCACCACCCCTTGTGGGGCGGCACCGGCATGTCGCTGGCCAGGGCCTACCGCCTGCGCGGCGACGAGTACACGCACGACGCCCGCACGAGACGCCTGAACTACGACGCCTCCCGCCGCGTCGGCCTCGACTGCCTGCGCGCGGCGGCCTGGAGTTCCCTGCTCCAGTCCGGTACGGCCCATGCCGCCCAGACCGCCCGGCTGGCGGGCGGCCAGGCCCTCGACGTGGCGCGCTGGTGCCTGGCCGACGGCGCCCACGCCGACGCCGTACAGGCCCTGGACGCGGGGCGCGGCCTCGTCCTGCACGCGGCGACCGTGGTCACCACCGTGCCCGACATGCTGAGGGAACTGGGCAAGACCGAACTCGCGCGGGAGTGGCAGGCGGCGGGCAGTGCGCCCGTGGTGGGGGAGGAGATGCTGATGGCCGCTCAGACCGCGGTCGCGGGGCCCTCCAGCCGACTGCGCCGACGGGTCCTGGAGGCACTGGCCGACTCCCCCCGGCAGCACGGCCTGCTCGACGTGCCCTCACCCGGGGACATCGGCCCGGCGCTGCGCGCGATGGGCGCGACCGCACTGGTCTACCTGGTGGCCGGTGAGGAGGAGGTGCCCGGACTCCTCGGCCCCCGGCACGGCTCCGGCGCCGCCGTCATCGTCAAGGCCGACGGCACCACGGACGCCCTCGACCTGCCCCACCTCACCCTCGACGCACCCCCGCTCACCGCCTACCGCGCCACCGGCACCCCGGGCCGCGACGCCGGCGGCCCGCCCGAGGACGACACCCCGCCCGAGCCCGTCCCGAGCCCCGCCACGAGCCGCGCCGCCCTTGAACAGGTGTGCGCCTGGGCCGGTACGGCGGTGATGGAACCGCTGCTGAACCGGCTCCCGCGCGGCTACGGCCGGGTGCCCACGGTCGTGCTCGTCCCCATGGGCGCCCTGGGCGTCGTGCCCTGGCACGCCGCACGCATGCGTGGCCGGCGCAAGGCTCGGGCCTACGCCTGCGAGGAGGTGGACATCTCCTACCTGCCCTCCGCCCGGCTGCTGTGCGACCTGGCCGCCCGGCCCGCCGCCGGCACCCGCCGGACCCTGGTCGTCGGCAACCCGACCCGCGATCTGCACCACGCCGGTGAAGAGGCCGAGGCCGTCCACAGCGTCTTCCACCCGGACGGCGACCTGCTCGGCCCCGGCGCCGCCACGCCCGCCGCCGTCACCGACTGGCTGCGCCGGCAGCAGGGCGGACTGCTGCACCTCGCCTGCCACGGAGTGGTGCGCCAGGGCGAGCGGCACAGCGCCTATCTCGCCCTGTCCGGAGGGCGGTTGGCCGCCGAGGAGCTGACCGAGGGCGCGACCCGCTACCGCGGCCTGGACCTGGTCGTGCTCGCGGCCTGCCGTACCAACGTCTCCGGGCACGGCTACGACGAGGCGTACAGCCTGTCCACCGCGTTCCTCGTCGCGGGCGCCCGCTCGGTCATCGGCTCCCTGTGGCCCGTGCCCGACGAGGCGACGTCCCTGCTGATGTACATGACCCATCACTTCATGAGCCAGGAAGGCCTGTCGCCCGGAGCGGCGCTGCGCAGCGCCCAGTCGTGGATGCTGAACGAACGCCGCGAGGCGCCGCCCGGCATGCCGGACCGGCTGCGGGCACGGGTACGGCACATCGACGGCGCCGACCTGACCGCGTGGGCGGGCTTCACCCACCTCGGCTGGTGACGGCTCCTCACACCTGGGTGCGTACGACCACCTGAGCCGTCCCCCACCGGGCCGCCCCGAGGGCCGGACCGCCCGCGTCCCGGCCGTCCTTGACGCCCGCTCCGATCACTCGCAGCAGGCCGCCTCCACCGGCCGGGGCCGGGCTGAGGCGCGCACCGGAGGGGGCGGCGGAGGACCAGGCGGGCAGCCGGAAGGGCGCGAGGTTCAGCTCCTCCTCCGCGACGATCACCTTCAGCCAGTCCCGGGTGGAGGCACCCCGCACCTTCGAACGCCCCGGCGGCAGCCGCATCCACACGGGCTGCCCGCGCCGGGCCCACCCGGCCCTGCCGTCCCCGATGAACTCGCCCTCGAACAGGTGCGGGGACGAGCCGTAGCCGTCCGTCAGATCGAGGAGCACCGCCCACAGGTCACGTCCGGAGAAGTTGTGGATCCCGACCCGCACCTGCGGTTCACGGCCGTCGGGTGTGTAGGCGCAGACGATCTCACCGTCCGCCGAGTGACACAGACTGCCCACCGGCGTCTCCTCGACGCTGATCCGCACCAGCGACGACAGGAGCGGATCGGGATTGGCCAGGTCCCGGATGTGGTGCCAACGCGCGATGTGGGCGAGGCAGTCGGTGACACCGGCCGCGTCCGCGGGGGACTCCAACGGCAGTTCGGGCACGGGATGCCCGGCGCCGCCCGACACCCGGGCCCTGCCGTCCCCGGCCTCCACGTGCAGGCGCAGCACCCCTTCCGCTTCCGCCGCGGGTGGCCAGTCCGCCTCCAGGACCAGCGCGGGCACCGCCGCGACGGCGTCCGCGACCAGGCGTACGGCGACCGGCTCACCGGACAGCGTCACGACCGCCGGGGGGAACGCCATGGCCGACGGGGTGACGGGGTGCGTCACCCGCTCGTCCTCGGGGGTCGGCTGCCAGTCGACCGGGTCCACCAGGGCCGACTCGGTCCGCACCTCCCGGACCACGACCGTGCGCTCCACGGCGTCCCCGGCCAGGGTGAACTCGGCGCCCTCCGACCGCAGCCCGTGCGCCGCGCCGCAGTTGACCTCCCAGCCCCACGCCGTGTGCCGCAGCAGGAACGGCGAAGCCGGCGCCGGCTCGCCCGACAGGAAGCCGCCGTCCTCCGGACCGCGCAGCTCGGGATGCTGGACGTGGCCCCGGGCGCGCACGCGCGCGTGGGCGAGCGCGTGCACCTCCCCGTACGTGGTCGTCGGTCCGAGACCGTCGAGCGCGCTCAGCAGCGCATGACTGAACAGGCCCCGGGTACGCCCGTCGATGACCTTCTCGTGCGCGAGCTCCTGCGGGCGGCAGGCGGCCAGCAGCACGTGCCGCCCCCGCTCGGGTCCCGGCCCGCCGCCCTCGCGCGCCCCCGTGTGCCACCACGACTGCCAGGGCACGCCCCGGACCGCCGCACCGGCCGGGCCGTCCGGACCCCCTGCGTCCTCCCGTGTCGCGCCGCCCGAGTGGCAGCAGTCCAGCACCGCGACGACGTGGGTGCCGCGGGCGGCGACGCGGTCCAGGAGCGCCCCCAGTTCGGTGTCCCGCAGCACCGGCTGCCCGCCCGGGACGAGGCTGTCGTGGCACACCAGCGCCTGGGACCAGCCGGTGGCCTCGCCCGGGTCGGTGGTCGGGCTCTGGCTGCCGTGCCCGCTGAACCACAGCAGCGCCGTGTCGCCGGGGCCGCTGCTCCCCAGGTGCTCCTCCAGGCCCGCGAGCACGGCCGCCCGGGTCGCCCGGGCGTCGTACAGCGTCCGGACGCGAGGTTCCGGGCCGGTCCTGCCGCGCAGCCAGTTCTCCGCCGCCCGGACGTCGTTGACGCAGCCGCGCAGCGGCGCGCCGGGGTAGTCGTCGATGCCCACGAACAGGGCGTACACGGTGCGCATACGGTGATCATCCCAGGTCCGCAGGGCGCGGGCAGGGCGTTTCCGGGGCGCATGTCGGGCGCCCGCGCAGAACCCCATGACCCCGCGCGTCGCCGCGAGTTGACTTGACTGCGGAGATGGCTGATGTTTGAGCCGCCTTCAGCACCGCGAGTAACGGAAGGAACACCACGTGAGTTTCGGGGGACCCGCCAACCCGTACCAGCCGCCCGGTCCGCCGGCCGGGGGACCGTACCCGCCGCCTCCGGCCACGGGCCCCTACGTACCGCCGCAGCCGGGCCCGGCCCCGTACGGCTACCCGCCGCAGCCACAGCCGTACCCCCATCCCTATCCGCATCCGTATCCGCCGCAGCCTCACCCGGGGCCGGGGCCGGGGCCGGGGCCGGGCGGTCCGCGCGTCGGCGAATGGCCTTCGCTGCGCCAGCTGCTGCGGCAGGGGCGGTCGAACACCTCCGGCTGTGTGTGGCTGTTGCTGCTCGCCCCGTGCACCTGGTTCGCGTTCCTGCCGCTCGTGGTCGGCTACTCGTTCGCGCGCTCGGCCCGCAACCGCGCCCACCGGCTCTTCCCGCGGCACGGGCACCGGGCCGTCGACGACCGGCACGTCACACGCGTGCAGAAGGTGCGGGCCTGGACCGCCGCCGCCATGTCCCTGCTGCTGCTCGCCGTCTACGGCAAACCGGAGGACGTCGCCGAGGCCCAGGAGCAGTACATGATGCGGCTGGCGGTCACCCCGCCGCTGCTGCTGCTGAGCGCGCCCGTCGTGATCGCGGTGCTCTTCCGCTGGGCGTCGGCGGAGCGACGGTCGGACATGCGTGCCAGCGTGCGGGCCGCCCTGCGGTCGGCCGGGTGGTACGTCGGTGCCGTGACGGCCCTTCCACTGCTCGGCGGGGCGATCGTCCTGCTCGGCCGGAACACGTCGTCCTCCGCCGCGGCGACGGACCCCGCCCCCTGGCTGATCATCGCGGCGGCCCTGCCCCTGGTCTGGCTCCTGTTCTTCATCGGCTTCGCCACCGGCCCTGCCATCCGCACCGGATTCAACACCTCGGCCGTGCACGCGGCGCTCCCCGCCCTGCTGACCGGCACCCTGGTGTGGGAGTTCGCGGTCATCAGCCTGCTCGCGGGCGGACTGCCGCCCGGCCCGCCGATGATCCAGGGCCTCGCCGTCCTCGGCGGCCCCGCCTCGGTGACGGCCGTGGTCTGGTGGGAGATCCGCCGCCTGCGCACCCTGTACGGAGTGACGCTGCGCGCCTGACCGCGGCCGTGATTACGTAACGCCCATGACTGCGATCAGACTTCTCCTCGTCGACGACGATCCGCTGGTGCGGGCCGGACTGTCCTTCATGATGGGCGGCGCCGACGACATCGAGATCGTCGGGGAGGCCGCCGACGGCGGCGAGGTGGAGGCGCTCGTCGACCGCACCCGCCCGGACATCGTGCTCATGGACATCCGGATGCCGACGGTGGACGGCCTCACGGCCACGGAGCGGCTGCGTGCCCGCAAGGACGCCCCGCAGGTGGTGGTGCTCACCACCTTCCACGCCGACGAACAGGTGCTGCGGGCGCTGCGCGTGGGCGCCGCCGGCTTCGTCCTCAAGGACACCCCGCCCGCCGAGATCCTCGCGGCGGTGCGCCGGGTCGCGGCCGGCGACCCGGTCCTGTCGCCCACCGTCACCCGTCAGCTGATGCGGCACGCGGTCGGCACCGCCGCCGACACGCGCCGCGCACGCGCGCGTGCCCGCATGGCCGTCCTCAACGACCGCGAGCGCGAGGTCGCCGTGGCGGTCGGCCGGGGCCTCGCCAACGCCGAGATCGCCACCGGCCTCTTCATGAGCGTCGCCACCGTCAAGACACACGTCTCACGCATCCTGGCCAAGCTGGACCTCAACAACCGGGTGCAGATCGCGCTGCTGGCCTACGACGCGGGACTCCTGGACGAGGAGCATGCGGAGCAGGAGGAACCGGAGGGGCACTGACCCGGAGCCGGCCGTCGTACGGGCCCGCCGCCCGCCGTCACGCGAACGTCTGGGCGGCCCCGCCGGGGATCTCCGCCAGGCGCACCGCCCTGCGCTCCCGGCGCGACAGCTCGCACGCCTCGGCGATGCGCAGCGCCTGCAGCGCCTCGCGCCCGTCACAGGGGTTGGCCCGCTCGCCCCGGACGACCTCGACGAACGCGTTCAGCTCCGCCTCGTAGGCCGGCCCGAAGCGCTCCAGGAAGCCCGTCCAGGGCTTGTCCGCGGCCGGCGGCCCGGTCGGTTCGGTGGACGCGATCGGCGTACGGTCGTCCAGGCCGACCACGATCTGGTCGAGCTCCCCGGCGAGCTCCATGCGCACGTCGTAGCCGGCCCCGTTCATCCGGGAGCCGGTGATCGTGGCGAGCATGCCGTCCTCGAGGGTGAGGAGCGCGGCGGCGGTGTCGACGTCGCCCGCCTCGCGGAACATCGCGGGCCCCGCGTCGGACCCGGCCGCGTACACATCGGCCACCTCCCGGCCCGTCACCCAGCGCAGCACGTCGAAGTCGTGGATCAGCGTGTCCCGGTACAGCCCGCCGGACAGCGGCAGCCACGCCGCGGAGGGCGGCGACTGGTCACTGGTCAGCGCCCGCACGGTGTGCAGCCGCCCCAGCCTGCCCGACCGCACGGCCTCGCGGGCGCCCATGTAGCCCGTGTCGAAGCGGCGCTGGAAGCCCATCTGGAGGACCGTCCCGACCGTCTCCACCTCGGCGATCGCGCTCAGGGTCCCCGGCAGATCCAGCGCGATGGGCTTCTCGCAGAACACCGGCAGCCCCGAGCGTGCTGCCCGACCGATCAGTTCGGCGTGGGCGGACGTGTTCGTCGTGATCACCACGGCGTCGACGCCCCAGCGGAAGATCTCCTCCACGCCGGGCGCCGCCGTCTCACCCAGCCGGTGCGCCAGATCCTGGGCCCGCGAGGGGTCCGCGTCCGTGAGGATCAAGGACCCGACGTCGCGGTGCCGACTGAGCGTGTTCGCGTGGATCGTGCCGATGCGGCCCGTACCGATGACCCCGATGCGCATGAAAACAAAGTGCGTGCACAGCTCGCCCCTGTCAATCTGTTTGTCCGGACAATCTGACTACACAACTTCCCGTCAACAACGCACGGAGCTACGCTCGGCCCGTGCCGAAACCAGAAGTGGACCCGACCGTGCAGCTCGAGCTGAGCGTGGACCGCAGCTCTCCCGTGCCGTTGTACTTCCAGCTGTCCCAGCAGCTGGAGGCCGCGATCGAGCACGGCACGCTGACCCCCGGCAGCCTGCTGGGCAACGAGATCGAGCTCGCGGCCCGGCTCGGCCTGTCCCGGCCGACCGTCCGCCAGGCCATCCAGTCACTCGTCGACAAGGGCCTCCTCGTACGCCGCCGCGGTGTGGGCACCCAGGTCGTGCACAGCCAGGTCAAGCGCCCGCTGGAGCTCAGCAGCCTCTACGACGACCTGGAGGCGGCGGGCCAGCGCCCGGCCACGAAGGTCCTGGTCAACACGGTCGAGCCCGCCTCCGCCGAGGTCGCCGCCGCACTCGGCGTCGCCGAGGACAGCGACGTCCACCGCGTGGAACGCCTCCGCCTCGCCCACGGCGAGCCCATGGCCTACCTCACCAACTACCTGCCCCCCGGCCTCATCGACCTCGACACCGACCAGCTGGAGACCACCGGCCTCTACCGCCTGATGCGAGCCGCCGGCATCACCCTCCACAGCGCCCGCCAGTCCATCGGCGCCCGGGCGGCGACACCACCGGAGGCGGACCGCCTGGCCGAGGAGACCGGGGCCCCGCTCCTGACCATGCAACGCGTCACGTTCGACGACACGGGCCGAGCAGTGGAATACGGCACACACACGTACCGCCCGACGCGCTATTCGTTCGAGTTCCAGCTTCTTGTAAGGACATAGCTTCTTGTGAGGACATAGGGGGAGCGCCCTTCTTTTCAGGGGCGCGGGGAACTGCGCGCCCAGCCCCCACCTGCCCGCACTCGGCGACGATCCGCACCACCCCTCTGCTCCGCACCCTGCCGCCTCGTGAGGCAGAATCGGGCCCGATGAGCACCTACCGCGACTTCACCGCCCCCATCGGCTCCCGCCGTGCCACCGTGCTCCGCACGGTCGGCACCCGGGAGCGCCGCTCACACCTGACGGCACCCCGCGTGCCGACGGTCGGCATCGACATCGGCGGTACGAAGGTGATGGCGGGCGTCGTCGACGCCGACGGCAACATCCTGGAGAAGCTCCGCACGGAGACCCCGGACAAGTCCAAGAGCCCCAAGGTCGTCGAGGACACCATCGCCGAACTGGTCCTGGATCTCTCCGACCGGCACGACGTGCACGCCGTCGGCATCGGTGCGGCCGGCTGGGTCGACGCCGACCGCAATCGCGTGCTGTTCGCCCCCCACCTGTCCTGGCGCAACGAACCGCTCCGCGACCGCCTGGCCGAGCGGCTCGCCGTGCCCGTCCTGGTCGACAACGACGCCAACAGCGCCGCCTGGGCGGAATGGCGCTTCGGCGCCGGCCGCGGCGAGGACCACCTCGTCATGATCACGCTGGGCACCGGCATCGGCGGCGCGATCCTGGAGGACGGCCAGGTCAAGCGCGGCAAGTACGGCGTCGCCGGCGAGTTCGGCCATATGCAGGTCGTGCCCGGCGGCCACCGCTGCCCGTGCGGCAACCGCGGCTGCTGGGAGCAGTACAGCTCCGGGAACGCCTTGGTCCGCGAGGCGCGCGAGCTGGCCGCCGCCGACTCTCCGGTGGCGTACGGGATCATCGAGCACGTCAAGGGCAACATCTCCGAGATCAGCGGCCCGATGATCACCGAGCTGGCCCGCGACGGCGACGCCATGTGCATCGAGCTGCTCCAGGACATCGGCCAGTGGCTCGGCGTCGGCATCGCCAACCTCGCGGCCGCCCTCGACCCCTCCTGCTTCGTGATCGGCGGCGGTGTCTCGGCCGCCGACGACCTGCTGATCGGCCCCGCGCGGGACGCCTTCCGCCGGCATCTGACGGGCCGCGGCTACCGCCCCGAGGCCCGCATCACCCGGGCCCAGCTCGGCCCGGAGGCAGGCATGGTCGGCGCCGCCGACCTGGCCCGGCTGGTCGCCCGCCGCTTCCGCCGCGCCAAGCGCCGCCGCGTGGAGCGCTACGAGCGGTACGAGCGGTACGCACAGGCCCGCCGCAGTACCCAGGAGACGCTGTGACCGCTTCGCTGCCCCACCAGGGCCCCTGGCCCGACGAGCCGGAGCGCCCGGTCGAGAACCGCGGCCACATGATCCGCCGCAGGGCCCTCACCCTGCTGATCATCGTGCTGCTCATCGGCATCCCGGCCGGCTACCTGGTGATCTCCGCGAACCAGAGCCGGGACAGCGGCAAGGACAAGGAGGCGAAGTACTCGGCGACCGGCCTCACCGAGGGCTGGCCCTCCAAGCTCCAGCGCCGGATCTACCAGGTGCCCGTCCCGCACCCCGCCTGGCACGTGGCGTACTACGAGACCAACAACTGGAAGACCAGCCGCCTGTACGCCCAGTTCGAGACCAACGCGGCCGGTCTGGACGCGTATCTGACGGGCCTCGGCCTGACCCGGGACGACCTGAAGAAGGGCAAGGTCACCATCGGCGCCCGCGACCGGAAGGTGACCGGCTGGAAGTTCGCCGACGACGGCCTGTGGTCGGGCGTCGTGCACCGGCAGAAGAACCCGGCCCCCACACACGACGTGGTCGTGGATCTGTCCAACCCGGCGTACCCCTGGGTGTTCGTGGTCTCCCGGACCGTGCCCTGAGCCGAAGCCCGGCGGGCCGGTGCGGCCGCCGGGGCCGATTGTCAGACCCCGCCCGTAGAGTCGGAGACAACTGATCCGACACGCGGGACGGGAGGTGGCAGGACGTATGGGCGACACGGCCGTGGTGGCCGCGCGGGTGGGGGAGCCGGCGGTCCCGGTCCGGCTCCCGGCCGTCTTCCTGCCCGCGCCCCTCCCGCGCGACGGGCGGATCGCCTTCTGGGACCCCGAGGGCGAGCCCCTGCGCACCGAGGGCACGGAGGAGTCCGGCCAGGCCCCGGCCACCGAGCTGACCGTCGTACGACGGCACGGCGCCGGTGTGCGGCGCCGGACCACCCCGGCACTCTCCCTTCCGCTGGACGCGGCCCTGCCGCTCCTGGTGCGCGCCCGGCACGACCCCGCCGCGCACCCCGCCACCGCCTGCTGGGGCGCCGCCGCCCTGCACGCCCTGCGGCTCACCGCGCGCGGCCGCCTGCTGCCCGGCCTGACCGCCGCGGGGCACGACGCGTGGCGTGCCGGCCCCCTCGACCCGGACGACATCGCGCACCTGCGCGCGGTGGCCGCCGCCTTGCCGTACGAGGGGCACGCCGTCCCGCTGCCCGGCCCGGGCCCGATCCGTCTGCCGGAACCGGAAGCGCTGGTGCGTGCCTTCCTGGACGCGGTCGCCGACACCCTGCCCCGCACCCCGGCCGCGCCCCACACCTCCGGCAAACCCTTCGCGGCCCGCCAGGCCCAGCGCCTGCCCGACGCCCACGACTGGGCCGCCGAGGTCGCCGCCGGCATGGACGCCGGCGTGCGGATCTCGCTCCGCCTGGACCTGTCGGCGTACGACCTGTTCGACGACGCCTCCGACGGCGGCGTACGCCGTGCCGGAGCGGCGATCGTCCAGGTGCACAGCCTCGCCGACCCGACCCTCGTGGCCGACGCGGCGACCCTCTGGGCGGGCGGGGCCGACGACGCCTTCGGGCCCCGCGCGCGCGTCGACGCGGCCCTCGCGGTCCGCCGCGCGGCCCGGGTCTGGCCCCCGCTCGACCGGCTCTCCGACCAGGACGTGCCCGCCGTGCTGGCGCTGACCGAGGAGGAGCTGAACGACCTGCTCGGAGTCGCGGCCACCCGGCTCGCCGCGGCCGGGGTCGCCGTGCACTGGCCGAGGGACCTCGCCCAGGACCTGTCCGCCACGGCGGTGGTCAGCCCGGCCCCCGGCTCGGCGAAGGACGGCACCGGCTTCTTCGAGAGCGAGGACCTGCTCCGGTTCAGCTGGCAGCTGGCGCTCGGCGGCGACCCGCTCACCGACACCGAGATGGACGCCCTCGCCGAGGCCCACCGCCCGGTCGTCCGGCTGCGCGACCAGTGGGTGCTGGTCGACCCGGCCCTCGTCCGCAAGGCCCGCAAGCGGGACCTGGGCCTGCTCGACCCGGTGGACGCGCTGTCCGTCGCCCTCACCGGCACGGCCGACGTGGACGGCGAGACGGTCGAAGCCGTCCCGGTCGGAGCGCTGGCAGGCCTGCGCGACCGCCTGACCGCCGGGATCCGCCCGGCCGAGCCGCCCCCGGACCTGCGTGCCACCCTGCGCGACTACCAGCTCCGGGGCCTGGCCTGGCTCGAGCTGATGACCTCCCTCGGCCTCGGCGGCTGCCTCGCCGACGACATGGGCCTCGGCAAGACCGTCACCCTCATCGCCCTGCACCTGAAGCGGGCCCGCCCCGAGCCGACCCTGGTGGTCTGCCCCGCCTCGCTGCTGGGCAACTGGCAGCGGGAGATCACCCGCTTCGCGCCCGGTGTCCCCGTCCGCCGCTTCCACGGCCCGGAGCGCAGCCTGGCCGGCCTGGAGGGCGGCTTCGTCCTCACCACCTACGGCACGATGCGCTCGGCGGCACCCGCCCTGGCCGAGCGGACCTGGGGCATGGTCGTCGCCGACGAGGCGCAGCACGTGAAGAACCCCTACTCGGCAACGGCCAAGGCGCTGCGCACGATCCCGTCCCCCGCGCGGGTCGCCCTGACGGGCACGCCCGTCGAGAACAACCTGTCGGAGCTGTGGGCGCTGCTCGACTGGACGACACCGGGCCTCCTCGGCCCGCTGAAGTCCTTCCGAGCCCGGCACGCCCGGGCCGTGGAGACCGGTGAGGACGAGCAGGCGGTGGAGCGCCTGGCCCGGCTGGTCCGCCCTTTCCTCCTGCGCAGGAAGAAGTCCGACCCGGGCATCGTCCCCGAGCTGCCGCCCAAGACGGAGACCGACCACCCGGTCCCGCTCACCCGGGAACAGGCCGCGCTGTACGAGGCGGTGGTCCGCGAGTCGATGCTCGCCATCGAGACCTCCGAGGGCATGGCCCGCCGGGGCCTGGTGCTGAAGCTCCTCACCTCGCTGAAGCAGATCTGCAACCACCCCGCGCTGTACCTGAAGGAGGACGCCGCGCCGGAGCCCGCCCGGCCCGGCGGCGACCGGTTCGCCAACCGCTCCGGCAAACTCGCCCTGCTGGACGAGCTGTTGGACACGCTGCTCGCCGAGGACGGCTCCGCACTCGTCTTCACCCAGTACGTGGGCATGGCGCGGATGATCACCCAGCACCTGGCCACCCGTGCCGTCCCGGTCGACCTCCTCCACGGCGGCACACCGGTCCCGGAGCGGGAGCGCATGGTGGACCGTTTCCAGGCCGGTTCGATCCCCGTTCTCGTCCTGTCCCTGAAGGCCGCGGGCACCGGCCTCAACCTCACCCGCGCGGGCCATGTCGTCCACTTCGACCGCTGGTGGAACCCGGCCGTCGAGGAACAGGCCACCGACCGCGCCTACCGCATCGGCCAGACCCAGCCCGTCCAGGTCCACCGCCTCATCACCGAGGGCACGGTGGAGGACCGTATCGCCGAGATGCTCCAGGCCAAGCGCGCCCTGGCCGACGCCGTCCTCGGCTCCGGCGAGTCGGCCCTCACCGAACTGACGGACCGTGAGCTGTCCGACCTGGTCTCCCTGCGGAGGACGTCATGACGCACAGCGGGGCCGACGAGGCCCGCCGGGCGTTGCGCGCCGCCCGGGAGCAGGCGAACCGGGAGCCGGACCGGGCATCCGCTCCCCGCCCGGAACCTTCCCCGGCCCCTCCACCCGCCGGCCCGGAGACCGCCCGACCGGGGGACGCGGCCCGCGAGGCACTGCGCCGGGCGGTGTCCGAGCGGCGCGGGGCAGACGGGGGTGAGGCGGACTCCCCGGAGGAAGCGCCTGCGACCGGGCATGCCGATGACGCGGTGACCGGCGTGCCGGGTGGCTCGTCGAGCCACGGTGGCAGCGGCGGGGCCCTCGGCCGAAGCACCGCCGGCGACGGCGGCAGCAACGGGCCGGGCGACGGCGGCAGCCGTGGGCCGGGGGCGGCTCCGTCCGGCGAGCCACCCGAGGACGAGGGCAGGAGCGCATCCGCCGACGTGCCGGGAGGCGCCCTCGCCGATGCTCCCGGCGGCGCCACCGAGCAGCCGGGCCCACGCGCGGGGGATGTCGCGCGTGAGGCGCTGCGCGCGGCTCGGGACGACGCGCGGCGGGCACGGGAAGAGACCGCGCGCGAAGGGGCCGGGCGCAGGCGCCGGGCTGCCCGGCAGAGCGCCGCGCACCGGAGGACGGGGCCTGAGCGGCCGACGGGCGACCACACCGTCGGCAGGGGAGGGCGTGACGTACTGCAGTTGCTGGGCGACGCCTTCCGGATGCCTTCGGAAGCCGACGAGCCGGACGCGGCACCCGAGGGCTCCGACGAAACGAGCCCCGGGCGCTCGCCTCACCACGGGGCCGACGCGCCGCACAGCCGGGCGACCCCCGACATGCCGACCCCCGAGAGGCCTGCCCCCGACAGGCCGGCCCCTGACACGTCGGCTCCCGACCACCCCGCGACCTCCAACCCCTGGCCCACCCCGCCCCCGACCCCCCGCACCGCGGTACCCCCTCGCACCACGCCCCGGAAACCCCGCTCCATGGCCGCCCCCGGCCGAGACAGCGAACTCCGCCGTACCTTCCCGGCGTTCCCGCCCCGGGAGCCCGACGGCAAGGGATTCGCCGAGAGCTGGTGGGGGAACGCGTGGGTCGCAGCGCTGGAGCAGGGCGCGCTGGACGTCGCGCGGCTGGAGCGCGGGCGGGGTTACGCGGGGCAGGGGTACGTCGACGCCATCACCGTGACGCCCGGAGTGGTGCTGGCCTACGTACAGGGCAGCCGCCCGCGCCCGTACCGCGTGCAGGTGCGCCTGCGCACGCTCGACGACGCGGACTGGGAGCGGTTCCTGGACGCCGCCGTCGACCGGCCCGGGCATATCGCGGCCCTCCTCGACAAGGAGATGCCCCAGTCCCTCGCGGACTGCGGCGTGCCCCTGCTGCCGGGCCCCGGCGACCTGGAACCGCGGTGCAGCTGCCCCGACCGGGGCCACCCCTGCAAGCACGCCGCCGCCCTCTGCTACCAGACCGCCCGGCTGCTCGACGCCGACCCCTTCGTCCTGCTCCTGCTGCGCGGCCGGGGCGAACGGGACCTGCTCGACGCGCTGTCCCGGCTGAGCGCCACCCGCGCGGCGCGTGCCGCCCAGGACAAGGAACCGGAGCCGCTCCCCGGCGTACGGGCCGGTGACGCCCTCGCCCCGCGCGCCCTCCCGCCCCTGCCGACGCCGCTGCCCACGCCCGCGCACCCCGAGCAGCCCCCGGCCTACCCGGCCTCCCCCGGCGGCCCGGACCCCTTCGCGCTGGACCAACTGGCCACGGACGCCGCCGCCCGGGCGCACGCCCTGCTCGCCACCGGCCGTGACCCGGTCGGGCAGTTGACCCTCTGGCAGGACGCGGTCCGCCTGGCCGCGGCCCGCCCCGGCTCGGGCCTCACGGCGGGCACCCGGGCGCTCTACGCCTCCCTCGCCTCCGCGGCGGGCCGCACGCCGTCCGAGCTGGCCCGCGCGGTCGCCGCCTGGCGTCAGGGCGGACTGGAGGGCCTCGCCGTACTGGAGGAGCCGTGGGACCCGCCGGCCGGCCGGTTCGACCGGGCCCGCCCGCTCCTCCTCGCCGCCGACCTGCCCGCCTTCCGCCCCCGGCGCAACCACCTCACCCACCCCCAGGGCCACGTCCAGCTCCGTCTGGGCCGCGACGGCCTGTGGTACGCCTACGAGTCCGAGCCGGGCCGGGACGACTGGTGGCCGAGAGGCACCCCCGACCTGGACCCGGTGGGCGCACTGACCGGACTCGGCCTGCCGAGCGACCTCTGAGCACCGTCGCGTCTCTTGTCACCGGGCTGAACGCGGGTGAACCGCTGGTTTCGAACGGTTGAATCTTCACCGTTGAGGCGAAGTGGGGGCGACAACGGCGGAACCGCAGGGGGCGGCCGGACCGATCTTTCCATCCGAAGCATGTCGGTCCCCCGAGGAGTCACCTGATGTCGAGCGTCGCGACCGCCGAGATACGCACCGTCCCGGCGAGCGGCAGATCCGCCCCGCCCCAGGGACACGTCCTGCGGCTCGACATCCAGGGGCTGCGCGCGGTGGCCGTCGGGCTGGTGGTGCTCGCCCACGCCGGCGTGTCCCAGGTCAGCGGCGGTTACATCGGTGTCGACGTCTTCTTCGTGATCTCCGGCTTCCTCATCACGTCACTGCTGCTGCGCGAACTCTCCCGCACCGGCCGGGTATCGGTCCGTTCCTTCTACGCCCGCCGGGCACTGCGGTTGCTTCCCGTGTCGTCCCTGGTCATCGCCGTCACGCTGGGCGGGGCGTGGCTGTTCCTGTCCAAGGCGCGGCTCGCCGAGTACGCGGGCGACGCCCTCGCCAGTGCTCTGTACGCGGTCAACTTCCGGCTGGCGGCGGCCGGTACGGACTATCTCGCCCAGAACAGCCCGCCGTCGCCGTTCCAGCACTTCTGGTCGCTCGCCGTGGAGGAGCAGTTCTACCTGGTGTGGCCGCTGCTCCTGCTGCTGACCTGGCGCCTCGCACGCGGCCGGCGCCGACTGGTCGCGGTGCCGTTGGGGGTCCTGTGCCTGGGGTCGTTCGCGGCGGGCCTCCTCGTGACGAACTCCTCGGCGCCCTGGGCGTACTTCGGCTCCCTCACCCGGGCCTGGGAACTGGGTGCCGGGGCGCTCCTGGCGCTGGGCACGGGCCGGCTGGAACGGCTGCCCGCCGCCCTCGCGGCCCCGCTGAGCTGGCTCGGCCTGACCTGCGTCACGCTGGCAGCGGTCTGGTACGACGACGAGACACCCTTCCCCGGGTACCACGCCCTCCTGCCGGTCGCCGGCGCCGTGCTCGTCCTGGCCGGCGGCTGCGCGCCCACCCCGCACGGCGCGGGGTGGCTGCTGGGGCGGCGACCGCTGGTGTGGCTCGGCGGACTCTCGTACGGCTGGTACCTGTGGCACTGGCCGCTGCTGGTCATAGCCCCGGTGGCGCTGGGCCGCGCCGACGGAACGGCCGACCTGCCGCTCGCGCTCGGGCTGTGCGCGGCGGCGCTGGGCCTGGCGTGGCTGACCCTGCGCCTCGTCGAGAACCCGGTCCGTTTCCACCGGGCCTTCCGCAAGCGCCCCCGCCGCGCCCTGGTTCTCGGGGCGGCGCTGTCGGCCGGCACCTCGGCGCTGTCCCTGACGGCGACGGCGGTCCCGCCGACGATCGAGGTGGGCGGCCCAGCACCCCCGCTGGCGCGGACTCTCTCCGACGCACCGGCCCCGCGGGCACGTCTCACCGAACTCCTCGCGTCGTCGCCCACCGCCCTGCCGAGCAACCTCGCCCCGCCCCTGCCGAAGGTGAAGTCCTCCCGCTCCGCGGTCTACCGGGACGGCTGCCACGTCGACTACGCCGCCACCCGCACCGGGCCCTGCGTCTACGGCGACCGGACCTCCTCCCGTACGGTCGTCCTCTTCGGCGACTCCCACGCGGCCCAGTGGTTCCCGGCCCTGCAGCGACTCGCGACCGCACGGGGCTGGAAGCTGGTCTCGCTGACGAAGGCCTCCTGCAAGGTCGCCGACGTGACCATCAACAGCGGCCACAAGCCGTACACCGCGTGCGACACCTGGCGTTCCCACGCCATCGCGAGGATCCGGACCCTGCGGCCCGACCTGGTCGTCGTGTCCTCCTCGGACGCCGGAGACCCGGCCCGCCCCGCCGCCGACCTCCTCCACCAGTGGACGACCGGCTTCGAGAGCACCTTCCGCGGCCTGGGTGCCTCCGGCGCCCGGGTCGCCGCCCTGCTCGACACCCCATGGCCCAAGGGAGACCCGATCGACTGCGCCGCCCGGAACTCCCTGCAACTGCGCGCCTGCGCCAACCACTTGCCTGACGCGACCCACGACGCGACCCGCGGCACCGCCCTCCGCGCCGCCGCGTCCGCCACGGCCACCACAGTCATCGACCCCACCCCCTGGCTCTGCGCCCCCCGCACCGGCATCTGCCCCGTGGTCGTAGCCGACACCGCCGTCTACCGCGACGACAGCCACCTCTCGGAGTCCTACGCCGCCGCGCTCACCCCGCTTCTGGCACCCTCACTGGACCGCCTCGTGGGCGCGCCCTGAACTCATGGGACGATCCCCTCCCCCCACGCACCGCAGCTTGGCGATCATGCCGGACAGCGTGGCTAGTGGGGCCTGTCCGACGGGTGGCGTTCCTCGTCGGCGTCGGGGGCGAGGAGCCGTAGGACTCCGGAGTCCAGGGCGGCCTTGGCGGCATCGACGGAAACGCGGCCGGCGCGCACCTCCTCTCCTGTGGCGTGGCTGAGCGCGAGGACGGCTGCCACCTGCCAGCTGAGCGCGGGTTCCGAGGTGAAGTCCCCTGTCGAACGGCCGCGTTGGAGCAGGCTCGCGATGCGGTCGCTGATCGGCTCGTGCCGCGATGCCTCTTCCTCGGGCGGTGTGGGGCGGGCACCGAGCCGGATCAGCGCGGGGTACGCCTCGGAGACACGCCAGGCCGCGGACAGGAGACGCAGCAGCGCCTCCGGCGCCGGCCCCGAGTCGGCTCCTGCGGCGTCCATCTCCTCCGTCACCTTCCGCGTGATGCGGTCGACGACCGCCGCCAGCAAGTCGTCCCGCGAGGGGAAGTGGGCGTAGACCGTCTGCCGGGTGACCCCCGCCGCTGCCGCTACGGCGGCCATGCCCGCATCCGGCTGCTCACCGAGGAGCCGGACGGCGGCATCCAGGATGGAGATCCGACTGCGCTCGGCATCGGCGCGACGTCGCTTCACGGAAGAACTCAACTCTTACACCTTGTCAAACTTGTCGGCCCCTTCATATCTTACAGAGTGTAAGAGTTAGCGGGGTGGCGGTGTACGGACCACTTCGCGCCACCGCGCCTGGACGGGAGCACCATGCGACCACTGGCACAGAGCACCCCCGAGCGGTTCATCGCCGACTTCCTCGCCACGTTCCACGAAGAGGTCGTGCTGGGTGACCATGACCCCGCTCCGGCGATGGCCCGCTTCTACACCCCGGACATCGTGATGACCAGCGACGGCATACCCCTCGACTGGCACAGGCTCGCCTCCCACATCCACCCCGTGCGCAGGAACCTCGCGCCGGACGCCCGGCCCCGCTTCGAGGTGCACGAGGCCGTCGCGGACGGCAACCGGATCGCGGCACGGCTGACGATCCACGCGCAGACGCGCAGGAAGGCGATCTCCACAGAGGTCATGGCCTTCTACACCTTCACGCCGGACGGCCTGCTGTACCGGTCCCACGGCTTCACCCGGACCGTCACCGGCGGTCCCGAAGACCGAAACACCCCCCGGCGGGAGCAGCGATGAGCGAGGCCAGCTCCAGGTGGGCCGTCGTCGGCATGGCCTGCGTCCGAGACATCGCCCCGCTGCCGTCGACGGCCCCTTGACAGAGCCATGGCCGACACGATGCGTAGGCGCGTCTGTACGATGCACCGCGTCGTGCTCACCTACCTGGCC